>DASQMM010000400.1:0-9893 GCA_035645495.1 Brevibacillus sp.
GCGTACTTGGGAATCCCGGCGATCCCGACCGCAATCATGGCATTGGTCAGGCTGGGACCAAGGATTGCCACGATCGCCATCGCCATGATGATATTGGGAATCGCCAGCAGAATATCCATGATTCGCATCAGGATCGAATCGACGACACCGCCGACGAAGGCGCTTGTCACCCCGATAAAGGTTCCCGTAATAAAGGTGATCGAGACGGCCATCACCGCTACCATCAACGTCACGCGCGTACCGTGCAGCAGCCTGGAAAAAACGTCGCGGCCAATCGAATCTGTCCCCAGCAGATGCTCTGCCGACGGCTCCGCCAGTAACGCTTCGTAGTACGGCTTGGTCGGATCATGCGGTGCAAACCATGGGCCCACGATGCCGACTGCGATCACCATCAGGAGGATCAGCATGCTGTATCTCGATTTTGGATTGTTCCACAGCTTGCGCAAGAGCCCGTCTTCACGGACGGAAGCCTTTTGTTGCGGTGCAGAAAGTATGGCTGGATTCACTTGGCTCATGATGTCCCCTCCTTCGTCTGCCCGACTTCAATGCGCGGATCGATCAGACTGTAGACGATATCGACCAGCATGTTGACCAAGACAAAGATGACACCGATAAACAGGATAATCCCCTGCACGAGAGGAAAGTCGCGGGATGCGATCGAGCTGATTGCCAAGGACCCCAATCCCGGCCAGTCGAAAACGCGCTCGATGATCACGGTACCGCCCAATAGAGAGGCAATCTGCAAACCGATGATGGTAACGACGGGAATCATCGCATTGCGGAAGGCATGGACGAACAGCACGGCACGCTCGCCCAAGCCTTTGGCCCGGGCAGTCCGGATATAGTCAAAGGACAAGACCTCCACCATCCCCGCACGCGTCAATCGGCTGATCACCGTCGAGGCCAGAACCCCGAGCGTGACCGCAGGCAGGATCAGGTCGCGAAAGCCAGTCCCGCCTGCAATCGGAAGCCATCCCAGCTTCACGGTAAACAGCATGATCAACAGAATGCCCAGCCAAAAGCTCGGGACGGAGACACCCAGGGTCGCAATACTCATAGCGGAGAAATCGATAAACGTATCCTTGAAGCGGGCGGCGAGCACTCCCATCGTAATCCCGATGCAGATCGCCAGGAACATGCCGCTCGCCGCCAGCTTGACTGTAGCGGGAAAACGCTCCAGGATCTCGGAGAGGACAGGACGTCCCGTCTTGAAGGACGTCCCCAAATCTCCTTGCAGTACACCAGCTATATACTGAAAATATTGCGTGACCAAGGGCTGGTTCAGCCCAAGCTGCTCTCGCAATGCATGGACCTGCTCGGCCGTCGCATTTTCTCCCAGCATGATCCGGATGGGATCGCCGGGAATCAGATGGATCAGCGCAAAGGAAAAGATCGAGATCCCGAGCAAGACGATCAATCCAGACGCAAGTCGTTGGAGAATGTACTGTTTCATTGGTTTACCCAGCTATCGTGGTACATCAAGCCGCGCAGCGGATGGATGCCGACGCCTTCAACGGGCTTGCGGACCACGTTGAATTGTTTCTCGGTGTAGATGGGCACCCACCAGGCCTGGTCTACCACGTATTTTTGGATCTCTTTATACACGTCCTTGCGTGCTGCGCTGTCCACCGTCGTTCTGCCCTTCACCAGCAGTTCGTCCATTTTTTCGTCTTTGACATAGCTGAAGTTCAAGCCGTTGTCCGCTTGGCTGGAGTGCAGGAAGAGATAGAGCACATCCGGATCATTCAACGTGTAGCCCATCAGCGTCATATCGAAGCTTCCCTTGGTCGCGGTATCCACTAGCGCTCCCCATTCCAGCGTCACGATATTCACCTCGACGCCGATGTCCTTGAGCATGGCCTGAATCAACTGGGAAGCCTGCGCCCATGTTCCCGTCTGCGTCAGAAGATCCAGCTTGAGCGGCTTGCCTCCTTTTTCATACAGTCCTTGCGCGTTTTTCGTATAGCCCGCTTTTTCCAGCAGCGCCTTGGCTTCTTCGACCTGATATTTCAGTCCGTATTCCTGGACGCCTTCATCGTAGCCGAACAAGGATGGCGGCAATGGACCATACGATACGATGCCCTCGCCCTGAATGACCGCCTTCATGATCGCTTCCTTGTTGATCGCTTTGTTCAAGGCCTGTCTCACTTCAATTTCCTGGAACACCGGCCTGCGCGTATTCAGCATGACGAACAGACCCAAGCCGTTGCGCAGCATTTCTTTGACTTCGAATTGTGGATTGTCCCGGTACTTGGCGACGTCCTTGGCTACGACACCTCGGGCGATGTCGATCGAACCGCTGTCCAGAGCCGCGAGCAAGGTTTGGTTCTCACTGATAAAGCGATAGACGAGCCTGTCCGCGTATGGCGCCCCCTGATTTTTGAAAATCGGATCTGCCCAGGCAAACTCTTCGTTGCGTATGAAAGAGATCGATTGACCGTTTTCCCATTTTTCAAATTTCCACGGACCCACTCCGACTGGCTGGCGTCCGTATTTGTCTCCCGCCTGTGCAATGGCCTGCAAGGACAATGGCTGAAGCCATCCCGGATCGCTGAGGAATTGCAGCAGCGGCGCAAACGGCTGCTTCAAATGCAGGACGAGGGTCGTATCATCCGGCGCTTCTACGGACTCTACCTCGGACAGATTGCTGCCTGCTACTTTTGCTGCTGTCGCCGGATCGAGTGCGCGCTGGTACGTCTCTGCAATCGACTTGGCGGTCATGTCTGTCCCATCGTGAAACTTCACACCTGTGCGAATCTTGAACGTCCAGGTTTTGCCGTCCTCCGAAACTTCCCAGCTCTCTGCGAGATAAGGCTTGAATTCCAAGGTATCCGGGTCCTGCGTGACAAGACTCGCGCCCAGATTTCCAGCGATCTGGTTCGCCACGGCCATCCCTGTCTTGTGGATGTCCAGTTGGTCGGGTTCATTGGCGATGCCGATCGTGATCGTTCCGCCTTTTTTCGGTTGGAGGTTTGCTGTCGCTGCCGGCGCTTCCGTGGACGTAGATGTGGTCGGCGTTCCCGATTCTGATGCTGGCGAGCTTGCTGGCGGTGTACTGCACCCGGCGATCAGCGAGAGCGACAGGGACACCATCGTTGCCGTGGAGAAAAGCTTTTTCAGGTGAGCTTTGGGTACCATGTGTCATCCTCCTACTAAAGAAAGTATCGTTATCATTTACAGTACCACTTTTCTAAAAATTTCGATTATTGAACATTTCTATAGGGTATAGATATCGACCAGGTTCCTGCTGTAGTGGTGGGGAGGAAAAAGGGGAGAACGCTCCAGCGGGTTGGGATCTTTGCTGGGGGTCATTCCTGGCCGGCTCCATTCCAAAGGCGGAACCGCGGCCAAAAGCAGCCGCTTCGAAGAAGTGGATCAGGGTTGTCCGCTGAAAGCATGTTCCGCCTTTTCCATTGCGCCTGGGTCAAGATCCCAAATGCCTTCGCTTTTCTCCCCTTTTTCCTCGACCAGCCCGTCTCCTGTCGCCATGCTTTCCTTTGTAAGCTTATCGAGATGATGTCAGGAAAAAAGAAACACGGCGATGTCCTGCTTCGTATCGCCGTGTATTTGATAGAGTATAAGCGCATCTATCTCACATGTAATTTTCTTGTTAATAATGCGGAGAGCAGATAGGCCACTGCACATAATAGACCAACTGCGAGAAAGGAAAAATAATGAAGAAGCGTTATACTTATCGCACTTAAAATCGTTGCTCCAAAATACATAGCAGAAGAATTCAGGGACATCACCGTTGTTCGAATTTGATCATTCTGGTTCGACATATACGTGTTTATTACATTTTGACCGAATGCATAGAAAAAAGCCCAAACGAAATTTAAAAAGATGGATACATACAGAAGTTTATCGTTGATCGTTAGTAACAGGATCGAGAGTAAAGAAATGATGGACACCCACAGTAACATGGTTTTCTTATTGTGTGGTTTGTTCATCGCTTTTCCACCAACTAAGCTGCCTGCTATACTTGCACCTCCCGCAAAGAGAAGGATGATTCCGATAACGGACGGGGATAGCTGGAAATGCCGGTAGTAATAGATACCGATGATCGAAAAAATCGCTTCTAACCCTCCATAGTATAGAAAGGAAATCAGTAAAGTTACGATGATTGTTTGATTGGAGAACGCCTCTCTCATCATTTTTATTAATGAGGCAGAACTGGTTGGAGCAAAATTCGGAATCGTACGCCACGTCACCATCAACATGCAAATACTGATTAGACCTAGCGCCAGAAAAGATATTCTCCAATGAAATAACTCTGTGATGATACCTGCAATGGGTATGCCGATCACAGTCGGGAGAACCAAAGCTGAGGTAACGAGACCCATCATTTTTCCTCTTTGTTCATATGGGATGACTTCGCTCACGATCGAAAAAACGGTAGGTTGAATCAGTGCTGCTCCCAAACCAGCCAAGATTCTACAACCAATTAATAGAAACAAGGAACCTGATAGGCCTGTCACAAAGGTCGCGATTGAAAAGATGACGATCCCTATTCCCAACATTTTCTTTTTCCCGATCCGGTCGGATATGCTCCCGGTTATTAGACCAAACACGGCATAGGATAAGGCATACGATGTAAATAATACCCCGCTTATCTCCATCTTTAGATGCAAGTCATCGCTTATAGCTGGCAGCATCGGTACAGTAACGATTAAATCAAAGCCAACCAAGAATGATAGGACACATAATGTAATCATGATTTTATTCATTTTTACTCCTCCTCAACATTTAATTAACTAATTAATAATTAAGCGCCTAACTATCATGTGAAAGGAAACCCTATTCTCTAAAAATAGGGAGTCATAGACGAAGCAATATTGATAACAACTCAGCCTTTTCGTCTTTACGTAATTCGCTGAACAGCTCTTTGACCACTTCTTCATAGACCAGCCATGCTTCAGACAATACCTTTTTTCCATCATCCGTCATAGCCACAATAATTTTTCTGCGATCAATCGGATCAAACGTTCTCTTAATGTAATTCAGCTTTTCTAGGGCATTTAACAGTCCACTGATATTTGCCCTGGTAACTGCAAGGTCATCCCCTAATTCAGAAGGCAACGCTTCATAATTTTTCTTTTCCAACATGTATAACAAACACAAACGGCCTAAATTTAAATCAAACGCTTTGATTCTAGCCTCTAGTGCTTTGGTTAATGTATTTGTTTTTTGATGTAGCGTAAGAAAAAGCTGTATCTCGATATCCGGATTATCGAGAGGATTCGGCATATGTATGTACCTCCTTTTTTGCGGGGTAACGATGTATGTATTATACCAGCAAATAATTAACCGTCAAATAGTTAATTGCTTAATTATCTAGAATATCTCACGAAGGGTTGGGATTTGAACCAAAACAAAAGAAATTGGCATAGTCTTGCACCACGCCAATTTCGATTCCCCTATTTCTGCGCCCTTGCCATCTGCAAGCGGAAGTTGGCGCGCTTTTCGATTTTGCCGAGAATCAGGTCGACCAGAATCACGAGCAGCGCAGCTGGGATCGCCCCGGCCAGCACCTTCTGATCATCCGTCGTGACAATCCCGCGCATGATCATTTCTCCGAGTCCGCCGGCACCGACGAAGGTAGCCATTGTTGCAGCCCCGATAGAGACCACCGTAGCGACACGAATTCCCGTCAGAATGATCGGCATAGCCAAGGGTATTTTCACCTTGGTCAAAAGCTGCAGCTTGGTCATGCCCATTCCAGTACCTGCTTCTATCAAATTCTTGTTGACGTTTTCCAGCCCAGCGTACGTGTTCTGGACGATAGGCAACAGCGAATAGAGAGCCAATGCCGTGATCGCCGTCCCGTAGCCGAGACCTAAAAAAATCATGACGATCAGCAAAAGTGAGATCGTAGGGATGGTTTGGATTGCGTTAATCGTAGTCTGGATCATAAACGCGACACGCTGATTGCGGGTCATCCAGATGGCCAGCGGGACTCCCACTGCGATCGCAATCAAGATCGCGCTTGCGCTCATAAAGAAATGTTCTCCCGTAAAAGCCAGCAGCTGTTTCCAGGAGCTCGCAAATACTCCCAAGGTCCCGATCAAGAGATCCATCGCATCTGCCTCCTTTCCATCAAGCCTTCTCTTACTTCTGGATCAATCCGTGTTCCAGCAAAAATTCGCGGGCGATTGCCGCCGGGTCTTTCTTTTCGATATCCGCCTGATAGTTCAAGGCAGTCATGGTCTGGGTATCAATCTTGCCTGCCAGCTTGTTGATGACCTCTTCCAACTGCGGATACTGCTTCAACGTGTCATTGCGGACGACAGGAGAAGCTCCGTATGGCGGGAAGAAATGCTTGTCATCCTCCAGGGTAACGAGATTGTACTCCTTCAGCCGCGAATCAGTCGAATACGCCAAGACGATATCTACTTCTTTCGTGTCTACTGCCTTGTATACCAATCCGATATCCATCGGCGTTGTTTTGCCAAACTGGAAGCCGTATTCCTGAATAAACGCCTGGTAACCGTCATTGGGCCGCTCGAGCCAGCTTGAATCCGTACCCAGGCTCAGCTCCTTGGCATGCGCTGCTAGATCCGAGATTTTTTGCAGATTGTACTTGTCTGCCAATTCCTTGCGCACCGTGAAGACGTAGGTGTTTTCAAAGCCATACGACGGGAACCAAAGCTGGTCGAACTTTTCAGCTACGCCGTTCTTCACCAGATCAAATGCCTCCTGCGGGTCCTTGCTGAACTCCTCCAACCCGAGGCTGCTCGTGATGTCCGTCCCCACATAGCGGACAGCGGAGATCTGGATGTCGTTATTTTGCATGGCCTTCAACACAACCGGGGTAGCGCCCAGACCGCCTACCAGCTCTGTTTTCAGGTCGGAGTTGCCCTCGATTACCTGCTGCAGCATATGCGCCAGAATCGTCTGCTCCGAGGTGGGCTGATGACCGATTTTGACGACGTCGCCGGAGCTGCATCCCGTCGCCAGTAGTAGAGATAATCCTGTTATGATCAGTGCTTTTATCCAATTGCTTTTTCTCATCTTGAACGTTTCCCCCTCAATTGGCACGCTTTATCTTTAATCCTTTCGGCGTGCACATCTTCTGAACATTTCGTGTAAGCAAGTCAGCAATCGTCGCCAGCATTGCGGTTGCAAGCGCACCTGTAATCATCATATTGTCGTTTGCAAGCCCAAGTCCGGTAAATACCAGATAGCCGAGTCCGCCTCCGCCGATGACAGCCGCCAGCGTCGCCCAACTAATGGTATAGATCGTTGCTGTTCGAAACCCTCCCATAATAATCGAGATCGCCATCGGCAACTCGATCTTCCACAGAATTTGAAAACTGGTCATGCCCATGCCGCGTGCCGCTTCGATCAAGGCCGGGTCTACTTCGCGAATCCCCGTATACGTGTTGCGAAGCATCGGCAAAAGCGAATAGAGAAACAAGGCGACAATCGCAGGTACTGCCCCGATCCCGAGTAACGGAATCATCAGACCCAGCAGGGCAAGGCTCGGAATGGTCTGTAAAATATTCACAAACCCAATGACATAGGTATTGATCTTTTCCGTACGCGTCAGCAGAATGCCGAGCGGTACTGCGATCAAAAAGCCTCCAGCCACCGCTATAAAGGAGATGTAGCTGTGTTCCCAAAGCAGTTTGAGCACCAGATCATATCTATCTGTTAAAAATTGGATAAATCCACTCATCCCCTCACCCCATTTCTATGAAATACTCCATTTGGGGAACGGCGCCGCTTTTTTGGACACGTTTGGATGAAGCTCCTTCACCTTGCGCAGGCGCTTGGCCCCGATAAAATTCACCACGAACTCGTTGGCTGGATGCTGCAGCAATTGCTCGGGAGTATCCAGCTGGACGACCTCCCCGTCGTTCATCAGGCAGATGCGATCCGCGATTTTGATTGCCTCGTCCATATCATGCGTGACGAACACAATGGTTTTATTGATCGTCTTTTGCAAACGAACGAACTCGTCTTGCAATTGCTCCCTGCTGATTGGGTCCAACGCGCTGAATGGTTCATCCATCAGGATAATCGGAGGATCGGCTGCCATCGCACGGATCACGCCTACACGCTGCTGCTGTCCGCCGCTCAGCTCAGCCGGATAGCGGTTTTTGAACACCTTGGGATCGAGTCCCACCATGTCCAGCAGCTCGTCTACCTTTTTCTCAATTTTGGCTCGTTCCTGCTTTTTCAGTTTGGGAACCAGGGCCACATTTTCTCCGATGGTCATATGCGGGAAAAGCGCGATCTGCTGGATCACATACCCGATGCTGCGGCGCAGCTCCACGGGATCAGCCTGGGAGATGTCCTCTCCGTTGATCTCGATTTTGCCTGCTGTCGGCTCGATCAGGCGATTGATCATTTTCATGGTCGTCGTCTTCCCGCAGCCGCTGGGACCAATCAGGACAAAAAGCTCGCCTGCTTTGATCTGAAGATCCATACTTTTGATAATGGAAGTATTGCCAATGCTTTTTTCCACTTGGTGAAAGGAAATCATAAGCACCACTCCTTCGATAAAATTTATGAAAAGAAAAAGAGTCGAACCACTGCACACGCCAGGAAAGGCCATCCCGGCGAAAGCAGTATTTCGACTCTTTTCTCACATACAAATATGAGGAAATAAGCTTGCATATTCACTGAATGAAAGCCCAAATAGAGCTGCCAATCATGCGATGAAAAAGCAAGCAAACAAACGTAGATTGTATGCAAATTTCTGCTTTAGCCGACGAGGTTAGCTGACGGGTAGGATGGCAGTTAGCATCCCTTCTGCTTGCACAGAATTAACCCCAAAGATGGTTCCCCCGTTTTCGTCTGGAGACGAAACTAGGCCCGATATGAAATTAGTGAATGGATTTAATGTTGCTAATGTCTTTCAGTTTACCATAATGCGACTATCGCCTCAATTTTCAAAAAACGCCGAATAACTCCCTCTGACTCTCTCAAAGGGAGTTTACCGTAATCAGTTGACTCTTTCTTCCGAATACTCGGGGATCCTTCCAAATCCTTCCCGGACTCGTCAAACTTTTGCCGAGATGTTAAGCCTCATTGTAAAAGATGCAGCAAGAATGTCAGGGTCCCGACGCTCATCACCGTCGTGATCAGCACACTGCTGGAGACAAACTGCGGTCTGGCGTTGAACTGGATCGCGTACATCGCCGTCGTGGCCGCTGACGGCATGGCTGCCAGAATGACCAGAACCTTCTGCAAAAGGGGATCAATCGGAAACAGCAGACAAATCAAGTAAGCGAGTACAGGTGAAGCGATCAAGCGAATGACACTGGCGATACTCAGGCCCTTCCACTCCAGCCCCTTCGCTGATACATTGGCCAGCTGCATGCCGAGGATGAGCATGACGACGGGAATGGCTGCCTGTGCGACCAGGTCTATCGCCTGATAATAGCTCTCCGGGATCACGATTTGGAATTGTTGAAACAAAATCGCGACGATGACAGCGTGGTTGGAGGGCTGCTTCAGGACCATCTTGATCGCGTCCTTCGCGCCGCCTTTGCCGCGAGAGGCGAAGTAGACGCCAAACACTCCCATGATAATCGCGTGAAAGACCATGATCTGAACCGCATAGTTGAATCCCGCCTCGCCATAGGCGAACAGGATGATCGGCGTACCGTAATTCCCGCTGTTCATGAATGCGGTGGACAGCATCATCGCGCTCTCCTGCTGCTTGTCGTACTTGAAGCATTTTGCCGTGATTTGCGTGATCACGATCAACCCGATGGTCAATAGCATGGAGATGATCACAATGTAGAACAATTGCAGATCAAGCGGTGTTTTGTAAAAGGTACGAAACACAAGAGCCGTAGACAGCACGTATATGGCAAGTGTCGAAATGGGCTTGAGATCCAGCTTGTAGACCCGCTGCAAGATGTAGCCACTGAGAAAAATCA
>DASQMM010000401.1:0-3310 GCA_035645495.1 Brevibacillus sp.
GGAAGAAGAAGAATTTTTGGAAGAGGTGCGTCAGGTCATCTCCCAGATTCTGAACAACGAAGCGAACTAATTTTCTCTCGAGAGGAGCAGACCTCATGTTTCTTCAAACCTTGAAGGAGATTTTTGATACGTTTGGCGCCCCCATATTTGTTCCGGTCGTCATCTTCATCATCTCCCTGGCGTTGAAAGTTGAGATCAAAAAAGCCTTGTACTCCGCGCTGTATGCCGGTATTGGTTTATTCGGATTCAACCTGTTGATTAATGCCTTTATCCCGATCATTATGCCCGTCGTCGAAAATATGGTGAAAAGCACGGGAGTCAGCCTGCCGGTCTTTGACATTGGGTGGCAAGCTACGGCAATCGTCGCCTACTCCACCAAAGTCGGTATGATTTTTCTCGGACTGGCGCTGGTCCTGCAAATTTTTCTGTTCTTCGTCAAATGGACGAACATCTTCCAGCCCGGCGATTTATGGAATAACTACTCGTACATGGTATGGGGTTCGATGGTCTATCTAATCACGGACAGCATGTTCCTGGCCATCTCCTGCATGATTGTACTTAATCTCTACAGCCTCTTGTTTTCGGAGCTGTTTGCAAAAAGATGGTCTACCTATTTCCAATATCCACGCGTGACGATTGTCCAGCTGCACCATGTGGGAAGCGTTCCTTTTGCCATCGCGGGAAACTGGGTGCTGAACAAGCTGGTTGGCAATAAAATCAACCTCAGCCCGGAAGCGCTGCAAAAAAGACTGGGAATCTTCGGGGAGCCTATCTCTCTAGGCCTGATCCTGGGTCTCTTGCTCGGCCTACTGGGGAACCTGAACAATCTCCAAACGATGGCCGCCTGGGGACAAATTGCCACCGTAGGGATCGCCACAAGTGCCGTTATGGTGATCTTCCCCAAGGTATCCGGTATCTTTGCCCAAGCGTTTCTGCCGCTGACCGAGACCGCCAAGAAAAGTCTGAAGAAATCCAATTCTGCGTCGACGGACAAATCCCGGGAATGGTACTTGGGTGTCAATGACGCGATGGGGTATGGAGAAACCGCAACGCTTACAACAGGAATTCTGCTGATTCCCATCATGGTTGTACTGGCGCTCATCCTCCCCGGCAACGAAGCATTGCCGCTGGTCGACTTGATTGCCCTGCCGTTCATGATTCAAGCTACCGTGGCGATTACCAACGGGAATATCTTCAAATCGGTCATTATTGGCGCGGTCTGGTTCAGCATTGGACTCTATGTGATTACATTCACTGCCCCTCTCTTTACCGAAGTGGCGAAGGGCGTCGGAGTGACCATCCCTGCCGAGACCTTGTTGATCACGAGCTTTGGCATTTTGACTTCTCCCGTATCCGCCTTGATCTTCCTGGCGTTCCTTTCCCAGTCGTGGTTGTGGATCGGACTTGTACTGGTGATTTATTTTGCGGCTTACATCCTGTTCAAAAAGAATAAAGGGGCCATCACTGACTACATCGAGCGCAGCGCTTTACTGGATGGAGACCGCATGCAAAAAGACGAGAATCCGGAAAAAGGAGCGTATTCATGATTCGTCCCGAATTTGTCATACTTCAATCGCAAGCAAACAGTGCGGAAGAAGTCATTCGCGAGCTGAGCGAGCTTTTTATCCGCCACAAGATTGTAAAAGACAGCTATCCTGCAGCCGTACTGGAACGCGAACGCGAATATCCTACGGCACTGCCTGGCAAAGGATTCTTTGTGGCTATTCCCCATACGGACAGCAGCCATGTGATCGAATCTGGCGTTGCCGTTGCAACCCTGCAGACGCCTGTGCGATTTGGCTTGATGAGCGACCCTGCCGAACAGGTTGACGTTTCCCTGGTCTTTTTGCTCGCTGTTGCGGATCCTCGCGAACATTTGGTCCTGCTCAAACATCTCATGGGAATCTTGAGTGATACCGAGCTATTGCAAAAGATCATAGGAGCGTCTTCTGCCGAAGAAGTTTTGGATGCCCTGCAGTCAAACTTCGCGTAAATAAACCTAAAAAAACCTGTCGTCCTTCGGGACTGACCCCCGTCCGCAGGACAGGGATCAAAACACCTTAGCCAATTAAGCAGCCAGTTGCCGAAATTGAATCGGTGACTGGTTGTTTAGTTTCGTTTGAATGCGAATTGAGTTATAGTAATAAATGTAGTCTTGAACAATCTGTACAACGATGGCCGTCGTTGTACAGGAAAAATCTTCGAGATAGAACGTTTCAGACTTTAGCGTAGAATGGAACGATTCTATGGGGGCATTATCAGCAGGTGTACCCTTACGGGACATACTCATGGTAATGCCCTTTTCCTTTACAGCTTGTTGATACGCATTGGATGTATAAACGGAACCTTGATCACTATGTAACATGCAGTTGGCTACTGCGGGCAGCTGGTGCAATGTATCTAAAACCAAACTCGTATCTTGTGTGTCTCCAATACTGTATGCGATGATCTCGCCGTTGTACAAGTCCATGATGCTAGATAAATACAACATTTTGCTGCCGAAAGGCAGATAAGTAATATCCGTAACCAGCTTCTGCAATGGTTGTTCCGCATGAAAATCACGTTTCAAAAGATGATCAGCGATCTGGACCGGTTGTCCGGTTCCCTTTCGCTTTTTCACTTTCACTCGACATTGCAAGCCTTCTTCTCTCATGATCCGTTGCACTCGTTTATGATTCACTTGCATCTCTCGGCGTAAAAGTGCTGTGATTTTTCGGTATCCATAGCGAAATTTATGTTCGAGACATAGTTTACGAATACGTGTGACAATTGTCTTTGAAATCTGTTGTGTATTCCTTTGCTTTTTCCACCGATAGTAGGTGGAACGAGCAATGCCCAACCATTGACACGCTTGTTGTACAGAGACCTCTCCCTTTATGGAATCCATCCACTGGACTGCTGCTTCTGGTGACACCTCCTTTCCAACTCCTTGTACTTTTTTAAGACATCCAATTGTTGCTTTAAGAAGCGATTTTCCTGTTTTAATCTTTCAACTTCAGATGTAACCTCTGGTCCTTTCCCATACGTGTACTGTTTACCTACCGGTTGTTCAAAACGATGAGTTTCGCCGTTTCTATGCCAACGTACCCATGTTTTCACCTGTGTTTTGTTCTTGATACAGAGGTGCTCCATTACTTCTCTCATTGATACACCCGCCAACCTCATTTCAACAGCTTTTAACTTAATTTCCGCAGGATAACTTACTCTAGTTGCCACAGAAAAAACACCTCCAAGTTGTCTCCATATCTTACGACATGGTCGCATTCTCTTGAAGGTGTTTTGATTTGTCTTACCTTATGGGGTCAGTCCC
>DASQMM010000402.1:0-1922 GCA_035645495.1 Brevibacillus sp.
GCATCACTCGTCATGCCATAAATCGGCACAAGGATAGCCGCCATGACGAAGAACAGGATAAAGGCTTTCCTTCTTCCAAACTTGTCCGCCATAAAGCCAAATAACACGTATCCAAACCAAGCTCCCGTCTGCATGATCACAATCCAGGTCGTGGATTTCATGATATCCAGCCCTGCTCCGCCTTGATCAATCGGCGTGCCTAAAAAAGAAGGAATCCAGGTAAACAAGCCCCAGTATCCAAATTGGGCACAAACGCTCAATAGCGCTCCAAGAATGGTCCAGCGAAGAACTTTGCCGGAAAACAGCTCAGCAAGTTTTGGTTTGCTCTTCTTTTTCTGGGTAGATTCTTCTGCCTTCATTTTCTCCCAAATCTCGGGCTCTTTGGTTCCTTTTCTGATCCAGATGGCGACGAGCGCTGGTACGATCCCGAAGAAGAACACACCTCTCCAGCCCCAAATCGGAGATATCACACCTGCGACAATGGCTGCCAACGCATAGCCGACTGCCCACGCGCTTTGCACCAGTCCCATCGCTTTACCGCGGTGTTTGGCATCCCAGGTCTCGGTGATCAAAGCCGCGCCCGCAACCCACTCTCCGCCCATACCAATCCCCAGCAAGAAACGGAAGATAGCCAGATGTGTAATCGTTTGCGAGAAGCCGCAGAGAAACGTAAACAATGAGTAAATCAAAATACTGAGCATCAATGATTTCGTGCGACCATACCGGTCCGCTACCATTCCAAAAAGAATTCCGCCAATGGCTGAGCTAAGCAAAGTAAGCGTTGCCAAAAAACCGCCCATCGTTTGGTCCATTTGCAGATCTGCCATCACATGAACCAAAATCATCGAGTACAGCATGACGTCCATCGAATCCAGCGCCCAACCGGAGCCGGCTGCGATCAATGCGCGCCACTGTGTTTTCGTCACTTCTTTATACCAGGGCTTGTTTGATACCTGAAGTTGAGACATATATGCAACAGCTCCTCTCCTTGTTTTCTTACGTTAGTCCAAGTAATTCTGCCGGGTTGGCACAAGCCATTTGTTCAATCTCTTTCTCATCCATTCCCTGCTCCAGCAAGATCTGGACAAAATGACCGTAACCTTCAGTCGGTGACGGGTGATTGGCCTGTCCAAAATCGGTTTGCAGGATGCATTTCTCAATGCCAATCTGGCGCATGCCTGCTACCAGTTCATCCGGTTCGATCGATTTCCACAGCGGCATCAGGGTTAACATCGATTTTTCTACATAGGCTCCCATTCGGACCAGTTCGATCTGGAGGGAAAGATCCATTTTATTGATTTTGAGATCCGGATGTGCGACCAACACTTTCTCCACGCCTCGAGAAATCGCTGTCTGCGTGAGAATTTTGGTTTCCAAAGGGGATAGATGTCCCGTAGCTAGCACTGCTCCTGATCCCTTGATTAGGTCAATGATGTCATAGACCACCGGCAATAGCTTCCCGTCCTCGGAGAGAATCGTAATGCCCTTCTGCGGCAACAGACGGATGGTTGATTTCTGCTCTTTGTAGTCGCTTTTTCCCCCGTAGTGATCCAGATGATGCTTCGCTGATCCTGTCGGCATCCAGATCAATTTCGCCCCTTGTTGAATCGCCATATCCACTGCATATGGATTCAGACCGCCCACGTATTCGTTCAGGACGAGCGAACCGTATACCTCGATTCCCTCCACCACTTTGCTGACAAGCTGCGCGCGTGAGACCGTCGACTCCTCATGTGCCTTCAGGACAATGGCTCGCATCCCCGCTTCTTTTGCCTGTTTCGCCAATTCAAAATCATTGACAGATCGCGGAAAGATACTTGGGCTGGAATGAACGTGAATATCGATAGCTCCTTGCAAACCTTTCATGATCGTTTCACCATCTTTCTCTTTTACACTTTTAGCCGGAATTTCTCTTCCACCCA
>DASQMM010000403.1:0-3538 GCA_035645495.1 Brevibacillus sp.
TCCAAGTTATATGAAAATCAAAATCGCATTGTAACCAGCGACGCTCTTTGTCAGGCAGCATGGGGCGATGACTATGAAGGATACGAGAATACGCTCATGGTACACATCCGCCGCATCCGCGAAAAGATAGAACCGGCCCCCTCCAATCCGCATTATCTGGTAACCGTACGAGGACTGGGCTATAAGCTTGTCGTAAAGGGGGAGTAAAGATGGAAAGCACTGTTCGCATCTTAAAGCGCTTCATCCATGCTACTGTCCTGATCTCCCTTTTTCTTCTGCTCCTTAATTTCATTGTGCTGCTACTCTGGATTGGCAACGGAATTAGCGCGGATGAGTCCCCTTCCCTTGTCGTACAAAAGGTCGCCAAGGGATTAGATGGCGGCCCCAATCACTACACCCTGGACCCTCTCTCGCAAAAACTGCTGGAACAGCAGCAGATATGGGCCATGCTTATTGACAATACGGGGAAAGTCGCCTGGGAATTCAAGCTGCCAGACGAGATCGAACGAACCTATTCCCTGACAGATGTAGCCAAGTTCTCCCGCAATTACTTGATGGATTATCCGGTCTTTGTCTATGAGCATCAGGAAGGATTGGTAGTGGTGGGTTATCCAAAAGGCAGTCTCGCCAAATACCAGCACATTCTTCCCGTCGGATGGGTAGAAAGCTTGCCGCTGAGAGCTGTCCTTCTGCTGATCGGCAATATCGTACTGGCTTTGCTGTTATCGCTCCTGATCGGATCCAAGCTGATTCACTCGATCCGCCCGCTGACGCATGGCATTCACGCACTCGCTGAAGACAGAGAGGTAAAGATTGAGCCGAAAGGAATATTGGCTGACTTGGCGACGAGCATCAATCATGTCTCCTCGCTGTTGCAAAAGAAAACCCAGTCCTTGAACAGCAGAGATGAGGCGCGCTCCAATTGGATTGCGGGCATTTCACACGACATTCGCACCCCGCTTTCCATGGTGCTAGGCTACGCAAGCGAAATTGCAGAAAGCGACGATGTTCCTTCCGAGCACAGGCGGCTGGCTGGGATTATCCGAAAGCAAGCAGAGCATCTGCGCTCTCTGGTTCATGATCTGAATCTTGTCTCTATGTTGGAATATGAGATGCAGCCCATAGGGATGAAACAGATTCGGCTATCCGCATTGGCAAGACAAGTCGCGTCTGACTTCCTGAATAACGGTGTAGATGAACGCTATACACTCGAAGTAGATATTGCGGATGAGGGCTCCAAGGTCAACGGGGATGAACGACTGCTGCTGCGGGCCATAACCAACCTGCTGCAGAACTGCATCCGTCACAACCCGGATGGCTGTCAGATACGCTTGCACACCTCCTATGACCTGGATAAACAGATCTGCAGGGTTGTTGTCTCGGATAATGGCAAAGGAATTGCCCAAGAGGAACTGACTGAGTTGCTTGAGCTTCCCTATTCGGCCAAGAGAATACGCCCCCGGCAGAATGGTCATGGGTTAGGTTTGCCGATGGCGGCACGGATTGCGAGAGCGCATGGCGGACGACTAAGTTTGTTGAGTGGTGTCGGGGAAGGGTTTTGCGCGGTTGTTGAGGTGCCTGCCGTACAATCGAACAAATAAACCAAAAAACCACCTTCACCAGGTGGTATACATGCAAATGTGTGGTGGAGACGGGGGGTTCCAACCCCCGTCAGACGCCAGTATCCGCAGGGTGGAACAGCTACTCAATCGGCAGCATGATTTCGACGGTCGTTCCTCTATTCTTTTGGCTATTGATCTTCATGCTTCCCCGATGAGCCTGGACAATTTTATAACTGATCATCAGGCCTAGTCCCGTGCCCTTTTCTTTTGTTGTATAAAAAGGCTCACCCAACTTTTGTATGCGGTCTTCGTCTATGCCATCTCCTTGATCAATAAAGCGAATCGAAACTGCATTTTGCTGCTGCTGAAGTTGAATCTTGATTTCCCCTCCGTTTGGCATTGCTTCAATCGCATTTTTAAGAATATTGATGAAGACTTGTTTTAATTGATTTTCTTCACAATTCACAATGAGGAATGTACGCTCAAACTCGACCTCAATTTGGACATCATTCATAATCGCTTCTGTTTTTAGCAATTCGACGACTTGATTCAATAGAGATGTCAGTTCTCGCGGTTGAAAGTTGATCGCCTGTGGTTTTGCCAGTACCAAAAATTCGTTTACAACCGATTGAATTCTGTCCAACTCCGATAAGATCATGTGAAAATATTCTTCTTTGTAGTTGCCCTCCTTGATAAACTGAATGAAGCCTCTTATGGCGGTCAAAGGATTTCTGATCTCATGAGCAACGCCTGCTGCCAATTGCCCCACCACCGATAGCTTTTCGGATTTGCGCAACAGTTCTTCTGTCCTCTTCAGCTCAGTAATATCACGACTGATGACGACAATTCCTTTTCGCCGTCCATCCGAATCAAACAAGGGGACTTTGCTGACATCAAATACTTTGCACTCTCCATCCGGCTGTGGAATGATTTCTTCCAACCGGACGGTACAGCCCTTTTCCCAGACTTTATTATCCGACTCTTCGCAAAGCAACAGTGCTGTAGAAAAAAATGGGTCAATCGCTGCCAGTTCACTGTCCCGTTTTCCTTGAAAAGGCACATTTTCCAGCTGAAAAGTGTGTAAACAGCTATCATTCGCTTCGACCCATCGTCCTTCGCCATCCTTGAAGCATACCGAATCAGGCATCGCATTAATCAAGGTGCGCAATTGCTTTTCTTTTTCTTTTAGTGCTTCTTCCATCCGCTTGCGTTCTGTAATGTCTCGCAGGATCGCAACAAAAGCAATCACATTCCCTTCCGTATCCGAGAGCGGTGACACAAACGTACTGACATCCAGCAGACTTCCATCTCTGCGCTGTCTTACAGTCTCATACGATGTGACGTGTCGGCTAATGACGATTTCCTGTTGAAGTCTGCTGAACTCATCGTGCAGAAAGTCAGGAATCGTGGGCAGCACCCCACCGATTACTTCCTGCTCCGTCCAGCCAAACATTCTCTCGAAAGCTTGATTCACTTTTATAACCTTGAAATGCTGGTCCAACACTACAATCGAATCAACTGAGTTTTTGAGATACAATTCCAGTTGCTCTTTCGTTGATTTCAAATCTTCCTCGATTTGTTTATGCTTGGTAATGTCTTTCGCAATTCCGTAAATCCCTATGATTTCGTGGTGATCAAACATCGGAAAATAATGAATCCTAACATCGATTGTATGCCCACTTTTGTGTCTGACAGCGATTTCAAATTCCTGCGGCTTGCCCATTCTCACATTTGCAAAGTGGTCCGCTCTTTTATCTACATACTCTGGCAAAATAAGGGACTGGATGTTGATGTTCCGTAGCTCCTCAATTGTATGGCCAAGTAATCTCTCGGCACCCGGGTTTGCTTCTACTATATTTCCCTCCAGGTCAAAACAGATGATGGCGGAAGGATTATCTTCAAAAAGGGACTTGTAAAAGGCATCGCTCTTGATGTAAGGTTTGACAGCAGATCGCTCCATAACAATATCACCCGAT
>DASQMM010000404.1:0-2569 GCA_035645495.1 Brevibacillus sp.
CCGCCAGTGCCTATCCCGCGGGGACCATCACCAGGGAAACCTATGAGGAATTGCGTGATGAGCTGCTTACTGGAATCGCAGCAGCAGGAGATGCAGATGCCATCTGCCTGTCGCTGCACGGAGCAGGAGTGGCAGAGGGCATCGACGATCTGGAAGGAGCTTTGCTGAAGGCTGTCCGCCAACAAGTAGGCTATGAGATTCCGCTCGTCGTGACACTGGATCTGCACGGCAATATCACGGATCAGATGATTGCAGAAGCCGACATCCTGCTAGGGGTTCATCTCTATCCGCATACGGACTGTTACGAACGGGGGAAGGAAGCAGTAGAGCTGGCAGAAAAAATGGTACAGGGAACGCTGGTCCCTCGGATGTATCGTGCGAAATTGCCATTGATCGTGCCCACCTCTACCACCAATATTTCTCCGGCAAAAGACATCAATGAGGTTTGCTACGGATGGGAGCAAAAGCCAGGCGTCGTAGATTGCGCGTTCTTTCACGGCTTCCCGTACACCGATATTCCAGAACTGGGCGTTACGGTGGTGGCTGTTACGAACAACGATGAAAAGCTGGCGCAGCAGGCCGCTGAGGATGTAGCGCGTGTCATCTGGGAAAAGCGCGAGGAGTTTTCCTTGAAAATCCTCTCCCCCCAGGAGGGGCTGGAGCTGGCAAAGGCTGCGACAGCCTATCCAGTCGTCATCAATGAAACCTCTGACAATCCAGGTGGTGGAACGCCCGGGGATGGAACCTATCTGCTCCGAGCCATGCTGGAGTCGGATCTTGAGGAAGCCTGCTTCGGCTTTATCTACGATCCGGAAGTAGCTGCACTGGCTCATGAAAAAGGGGTAGGCTCCACCATCCATGTCAGACTCGGAGGCAAGACCGATCAACTTCATGGTGCCCCGATCGAACTAACCGCCTATGTCAAAGCATTGACAGACGGTTCGTTTATCACCTCCTCGCCGATGGGCAAAGGATCTCCTGTCCATCTCGGCAAATCGGCGCGTCTGCAAGCCAATGGCGTGGATATCCTCGTCTGCTCGGTCAAAACGCAGGTGCTGGATGAACAAGTCTTCCTCCTGCATGGAATCGATGTGACGAAGTACAAAATCGTCTCCCTGAAATCCAGCCAACACTTCCGCGCCAGCTTCGAGCCCATCGCCGCACAGATCATCACCGTAGATTCGCCAGGGCTGACTACTTTGCAGTTTGCGTCTTTTGACTACAAACGCTTGAACAGGCCCGTCTATCCGCTTGATAGTGTCACACTGACATAGACGGACGAGCCAACATTCTAGAAAATAGGTGATTTGATGGAGAGCATGCAAGACAGAATTCGCAAATCATACGAACAATTGACGAACCAGCAAAAAACAGTCGCAAAATACCTACTCGATGAGCCGAATCAGGTTGCTCTTCATCCAGCAAAAATAATCGGGTCCTTGACAGGGACCAGTGAAACAACCGTTATCCGGCTCTGCTACTCGCTGGGTTACTCGGGGTATAGCGAACTGCAAAACGAGATTCGCCAGTCTTTGTTGTTTCCCGTGATTCGTGAGAACGTGGTACAGACCTTTCACGACTCAGCTTATGAATTCCAGGATAGCGACGATGTGATCTCCTTTACGATGGAGCAAGATCTCGCCTTTATCCGCAAAACCTTGGCTGATCTGGATCGGCGTGTCTTTGACCAGGCGATTCAGGCGATTCTTGCAGCGCGAAAGATCGTCGTTCTGGGAGGACGCACCAGCTATGCCCCTGCCTATTGGCTGTCCTATGCCTTAAATATCGTCAAGGGCGATACCCATCTCTACAGAGGACAGATGGATGACGCTAATTATCTGATCTCGGAAGCGGATGAGGGGTGGCTGGTGATTGTTCTCTATTTTCCGCGCTATTTGCAGGATACCTTGTTTTTTGCCAAGGCTGCCAAGGAAAAAGGAGCCACCGTCTTGGGCGTCACCGATCATGATTTGTCACCGATCGGCCCTGTCGCAGATGTTCTGCTGAAGGTCTCCACTCCTTCCCCGGCTACATTGAAAGGGATGTCCGCTATTTTCACGCTGCTGAATGCCGTAGTGAGCGGTGTCGCTCAGATGGATCGGGAACAGGTGCAGAAACGAATCAAGCGGTACGATCAGACGAGCGAGCAATTCTATCCGTTTGTTCAACAAAAAGAGTAAAGATCATTCAGGGTAAGGGGGCGTATGGCATGATGAAATGGAGAAGTTTGGCATCGATCGGAATTGGTATGGCGCTGTTGTTGGCAGCCTGTTCCTCCAACACGAGTGTCAGCGAGAACAATTCTTCGACACCGCAGCAGCCGGCCGCAGCTACAGAAGGAGGGACGCTCGTCGTGGCTGCCCCGGTGGAGCCGGATACACTGGACTCCCAAAAATCCACCTGGCTGGACAATACCAACAGTCAAACCTATGATTCCTTCCTCAGCCGCGACATGCAGGGAAAACTGGTCCCGCATCTGGCAGAGTCGTGGGAAGTATCCGATGACGGGAAGGTATGGACCTTGAAGCTGCGTCAGGATGTGAAGTTTCATTCCGGTGCCCCATTGACA
>DASQMM010000405.1:0-1617 GCA_035645495.1 Brevibacillus sp.
ACCGTCCTTTCTCAGGAAAATTGGCAAGGAAGCGCTGCGCGGAGGGCTATATTACGGTTACCAGGCATTGAAAAAGGGCAGCGGGCTATTGACCAGCAAGCGCAAGGAGGAGACGACGTGAGGCAGATGGAGAAACGTCCGCGCGTAGCCATCGTGTACAAATCATTGCCCCAGTATCGCCGCTGGTTTTATGAACTGCTCAAAACGCAATTGGAATTATATGGAATTGAATTTGTGTTAATCTACGGTCAGCCCGGCGCCTCGGAGGCAAGCAAGCTAGATTCCATCCACTTGCCATGGGCGAAGAAGATTAAAAACAGGATCATTCGTTTGGGCTCGCGTGAGCTGTACTGGCAGCCCTGCCTTCCTCTGCTGCAGGGAGTCGATCTCGTCATCGTCGAGCAGGCGAGCAAGCTGATGCTCAATTACGTGCTGTTGCTGCAAAGCCTCGTGGGTCCACGCAAGATAGCGTTTTGGGGACATGGCCGCAATTTTCAGGATCATAATGCCAGTTGGCTGGGCGAAAAAGTGAAGGCCTGGATGTCCCGTCATGTCCACTGGTGGTTCTCCTACAATGAATTGAGTGCCGAGGTTGTAAAAGAGCTGGGGTTCCCGGCAGAGCGAATCACATCTGTGCAAAATGCGATTGACACCCGTCAGCTTGTGCGGGAAAAAGAGTCCTGGACGACGGACAGACTGGCTTCCTTCAAACGGTCCTTGGGTATTGCCAGTGACAACATCGGCTTGTACACGGGCGGCATGTATCCGGAAAAAAGGCTCCCTTTTTTACTGAAGGCATGCGAGCGGATACGCGAGAGCATCCCAGATTTTCAGATGATTTTTATCGGAGCTGGCGTAGAGGACAGGGTGGTGAAGGAAGCGGCGGCGAGACATGACTGGATTCACTATGCGGGCCCCAAATTTGAAGCGGAGAAGGTACCGTATTTTTTGATCTCCAAGTTGTTTCTGATGCCGGGATTGGTCGGGCTGGCGATCCTCGACACGTTTGCGCTGGGAGTGCCGCTCGTCACGACCCAAGTCCGTTACCACAGCCCGGAGATCGAGTATCTGCGCAATCACGAAAACGGGGTCATGCTGGAGCAGGCAGAGGATGCCGACGCTTACGCTGCCAAAGTCGTCGAGCTGATGACTGATGAGCAGAGCCTGAAGAAGCTGCAGCAAGGCTGCTTGCAGGCGAGCCTGACTTATACGATCGAAGAAATGGCGGAGCGGTTCGCCCGAGGCATATGCCGGGCCGTGGAGGCCGCCCGCGACAACCGCAGTGCGGCAGATGGAGGAGAGCAAATATGGCAGTCGTAATCATTACAGGGGCAGCGGGACTGATCGGCTCGGAAGCTGCGACGTTTTATGCGGAAGCAGGCTACCATGTAGTCGGAATTGACAATAATATGCGGCAGACTTTTTTCGGGAAAGAGGGCTCCACCTTGTGGAATCGCTCGCGCCTGCTCTCCACCTACAAGCATCGGTACGAACATTATGATGTGGATATACGCGACCGCGAAGAGCTGGACCGAATCTTTTCCCGCTATGCTTCCAAAATCGCGCTGATCGTCCACACTGCTGCCCAGCCGTCTCATGACTGGGCAGCGAAAGATC
>DASQMM010000406.1:0-7955 GCA_035645495.1 Brevibacillus sp.
CCATTCCGGGCATGGCTTCGACCGTTCCATTCCCCAGTTCCCTATAGACGATCGGCTCCCCGATCCATATGTACTTTCCTGCTGCCTCGATGAATCCAGGAGCGACAGGAAGTGTCTTCACTTCCTGCAGATTTAGGTGGCGCCAGTAGGGCTTTTTGTCCTCCCCACTGGAAAGCTCCCGATAACGAAACGTAGCGAAATCCTCCCGCAACGGAACCCTGATCGAATAGGGCTCTTCATCAGCCTCTGCCGTCACTTGGTGCATCCAGTACGTGGTTCCGTCCTCAAATTGAAATTCCCTTTTCTTCAAAATGGCACTGCCATCTATATCCAAGGTATCGCGTTGGATCGGTTTTTTCGGATTGGCATTGGTTGGAACATTTACAGTGAAAATTCCCGCAGCTGCTACAACAAGCACAGCGAGCAAAAACAAAATACGTCGTGACATGTCACTTCTCCTTTCGCAAGAAGTTGGTTGGCCTGTCGCTGAGCAGACACTAATAGTGACGTGATGGCTAGCAGGAATGTTTCACTTGGGTTATTTTTGCTACGCTGAACCCGATCGACTATACTCGGGAGGAAAGGAAGATGCGGATGAAAGGAAAAAAACGAGGAAAACGCAAATGGCTGGTTCTTTTTTTGGTATTTGTCGCTTTTGTCTATGTGAACAACAGCTCGTATTTTGCCCAGCCACATGATAGCAAGCCCTTCTTGCTCGCCCATCGCGGCTTGGCCCAGACCTTTGATTTGGAAGGCGTAAAAAATGATACCTGTACCGCTACTCGTATCCATAC
The DNA here is from genome assembly GCA_035645495.1 of Brevibacillus sp. Taxonomy (GTDB): domain Bacteria; phylum Bacillota; class Bacilli; order Brevibacillales; family Brevibacillaceae; genus Brevibacillus. Next base: position 795 of record DASQMM010000406.1, read on the forward strand.
ACCAGAGCACCCCTACCTGGAAAACACTCTGCCGTCGATGGAGGCGGCTTTTCTGGCTGGCGCCGATCTTGTCGAATTCGACATCAAGCCGACCAAGGATGGGCAGTTCGCCGTCTTCCACGATTGGACGCTTGATTGCCGAACGGATGGACAGGGGACAGCCAGCGATTATACGATGGCAGAGCTGAAGCAATTGGATGTGGGCTACGGATACACCTATGACGGAGGAAAAACCTATCCCTTCCGCGGCAAGGGAGTGGGCCTGATGCCTTCGATGGAAGAAGTCCTGGCCCGTTTCCCTGACAAATCGTTTTTGATTCACATCAAAAGCAACGACCCCGCAGAAGGAGAGCTGCTGGCCAGGCACTTGGCAGCACTCCCGGAACAACAATTGGCGCAACTGACCGTCTACGGCGGAGATGAGCCAATCGCTGCCTTGAAGGAAAAGCTCCCTGCCGTCAGGGTAATGTCCATGGCGACGATGAAAAGCGGTCTCATTCCCTACATTTTGATTGGCTGGACGGGATATGTTCCCGAAGCGTTGCGCCATACACAGGTCCATATCCCCGAAAAAATCGCCCCTTGGCTATGGGGTTTTCCCCATCGCTTTCAGGAGCGAATGGATCGGGCCGACACGCGGATCGTACTCGTCGGCGGTGATGGCAGTGAGTTTTCCAGCGGGTTTGATACGGCTGAGGATGTGAAGCGCCTCCCGTCCGGTTTTTCCGGAGTGATTTGGACGAACCGGATTGATCGAATCGCTCCTTTGTACGGGAAGAAATAAGCTACTCGTTCTCTTCTTCTATTTTGCCTTCCAGCCATTCGACTGCGGTGTCATGGCCTCTCACCCAATCGGCAAAATTCAACGTAAAGAAGCGCTCTCCCTGTGCAAGAACAGTGACGATCCTCGCATCTTGATAGGCGTAGGAGAACGTGTGCAGCGTCCCGAACAAATCCGCATAATCTCGAAAAAAGAGCGGCGACTCTTTATCCTTGAAGAGCTGAACCATCTCGTCTTGCGTATAGGATTTGTCCTGCATCCCCTGCATATAGGTATTTCGCTTGACAGAGCCGGCGATGAACGAACGGTTTTTCGAAGCGAGAAGATCCGTTTGGAAGTGATTGACGCAGGATAAAAGCGCTGCGTCCCTTCTGACCTGGATGCCTTCGGGACTTGCCTCGACGACGGCTATATCACCGCTTTTGTCCCCGATAGAGAAGTTGTAGCAGGCGGCATGAGGCAGCTCTTGTAACAGATGGATCGCATCCTCTACATTCCGGCAGATGTCCAGGACCATGCGAACCGCTGTCCATGCCGAGATCCCGCGCGTATAGTCCGCATTGCTGACAAAGTGAAAACCTATCACCAGCCCGTGTTCATTGACACCGTCATGCCTCCCGATCAACTGTAAATTATAGCCTGCCGTGGCAAATGCCTGATCCGGCTGCAGCAGGCTGAAATATCCATCATAGAAATCTGGTGAAAAATCATAGTTGCGGACGTAATAGTCGCGGGTCAGAAGAGCGGAACACCCCATCGCCTCAGTCTTGGGCACGTCATAACCTCCAAAATGTGCGCAGACCTGTCCCCAAGTGAGTTCCAATCCTTCTGCAAGCCCTCTCAATTCCTCCAATAAATGCGGGGCAAACGCAGTGTAGATCGCCTCCATCGCTTGCACATCGATCTGATCCCTCGTTATTTTTTGAAAGGTTTGTACAATCGGATTATGTCTCGCCTGCTGGCCCAGCGTTTTTCCGAATTCATAAGACGATCCTCTATGCTGGACGACCTTTACCTGAATTGGTTTCATGAATATCCCCTTTCCTGATTACAAATATGGGAAAATGTCTCAACCAAGGGTGTAAAAAAGGACGAGTCTCATCTTCTCGTCCCTTCCAATAAAATTACGATTGCAGCAGCTTCTGGACTTGATCTGCGCTCGTCCGAATTCGCTCTTCCACCTGATTGGCTCCATTTATCAGCTGCTCGTTTTCTTCACGCCATGTGTCCAGCAGGCTGTTCGCCGCAGTCAGTTCACGAGAGACCCCGTAGGCAAACTCCTTCTGTTGATGGATAATTTGCATCACATCCGTTACTTGGGCCTGCACATCCGCGAATGCTTGGACGATGCCATCCATTTTATCGGAAGCTTCCTTGCTGAGCGTAAGGCCGTTTTTGATCGCCTGACTATTTTGATCACTGTTGGTCAATGCGTCTTTGGTTTCTTCTTGAATTTTGCCAATCAGCTCGGCAATATGTTTCGTAGAGTTCGCTGTCATCTCCGCCAGCTTGCGCACCTCGTCAGCTACCACGGCAAACCCTCTGCCCTGCTCTCCTGCGCGAGCGGCTTCGATCGCCGCATTGAGGGCCAGCAAATTAGTCTGGTTGGCAATATCACTGATGACCTGAACGATGCTGGTGATCTCGGACGAACGCTCTTCCAGTCTGCTCATGGAGAGGGAGGTATTCGTCGATTGCTGATCGAGCAGCGTCATGACCTCTACGACCTCGGTCATCGCTTTCTTGCCTTCCCCCGCGCGTTCAACCGATTGCTGGCAGATGGCTTGCAGCCGTGCGCCCCGGCTGTGGAGCTGACCTGCTGATTGATCGTCCTTATCATTGATCTGCGAAATGTTGGCGACAATCTGGCTCATCTGATTCCCCAGCATCTCGATTTTCCCAAACTGCTCGTGAAGGGATGTATTGTGCGCCAAAATGTCTCCCAGTTGTTCATAAATGCTTTGCAATTCTCCCTGTAAGACCCCATCTTGGTCAGGCTGTGCCGCTTCTACAGCCACTTCTGCCGTCGCAACTGCCCCAGTTCCCGCATTCCCTTTGCTCTTCTTCCAGAACATCTCCAATCCTCTCCTCTATCCGATCGGTTTATCTTCTCGGTGTGCGAAACTGCGTGATTCCATAATTCCCGAATGCTGTTTCGCCAACAGTAGCAGGTTTTCCAAGTAATAATAATGGCCCTCTAAAATCTCCACGTCTTTGCGTTCGAAATGCTTCGCCTGCAAGTACTGCTGCATCTCCCAGGCATAACGCTCCAACTTGTCATGAAAATCATTGGCGCGGATCATTTGCTCCACTTCAGGGTACGCTTCCTTCAATCGAACGATCTCGCTGTATACCTTGCTGCCTTCCAAAATCATCTGGTAGGCTGCTCGTTCCAAGGAGGCCACTGACGCCGCCTTTTCCTCCTCACGCTGCTGGCGCAATGCAGACAAGTACGTGATAAAATGGTAGACAGTGAGAAACAAAGGACCTAAAAATAGGATGATTCCTGCTTTATAGACATGCTGATTGGATAGATTGCTGATCAGCAGGAACAGATGAAACAGGATTGCTCCAAGCCAGGCGTAGATAATGACTTGGTGATTGATCGCGCCTGCCGTTTCCTGACGGGAAAAAACAAAGGTTAAACCCAGCAGGTAAAAGGCAAGCAAGGTAAAACTGGCTGAAAACAAGGCCATCTCCATTTCTTGCAGCCAGCCGGCTTCTACCGGGATCTCGATAAAAAACTCGAAGGCTAGCACCAAGAGTGAGAAAAGCAACCCCATAATCCAAAAGCGGCTGACATCTGAGTCGTTTCTTCGTCTGGAGCGATATCGTTCCGCACGGGTCCCTTTCATAATCCTTCTCACCTCAAAAGCTATGATTCGCCATTGTTCTACATTATTCCTTTCTCGGCGACCAGAATTTGACAAGGAGGCTTTCATGACCCCACAACTTCCATCCGCATTTACGCAGCGCATGCAATCGTTGCTGCAGCATGACTTCGAGGCTTTCCTCGACTCCTATCGCGGGGAAGCTTTCCACGGTTTGCGCGTCAACACACTGAAGGTGGACCTGGAGTCATTTCGCCAGATCTCCCCTTTTCCACTCGAATCGATTCCCTGGTGTCCGCAAGGCTTCCGCTACCCCGACGGCGTGCGTCCCGGCAAGCATCCCTATCACGCCTGCGGACTTTACTACCTGCAAGAGCCCAGCGCTATGTCCGCTGCCGAAGCATTGGGAGCACAGCCCGGCGAGCGGATTCTTGACCTGTGCGCTGCACCGGGAGGGAAGTCGACCCAACTCGCCACAGCACTGGGCGGGGAAGGACTGCTCATCGCCAACGAGATCCATCCGCAGCGTGCCCGCATCCTGGCCGAAAATCTGGAGCGCTGCGCGGTTCGCAATGCCGTCGTCACCAATGAAACGCCGGAGAGATTGCTGGAGCGCTTCCCCCAGTTTTTTGACCGCATTCTGGTAGATGCCCCCTGCTCGGGAGAAGGGATGTTTCGCAAGCTGCCGGAAGCCATCTCGGACTGGTCCGAGGAGAAGGTCGTGGAGTGCCATCGCATGCAAATAGACATCCTAGACGCAGCAGCGCGGATGCTCAAGCCCGGGGGTACCTTGGTCTACTCCACTTGCACCTTCGCGCCATTGGAGAATGAACAGAGCATCACGAGCTTTCTTGCCAGACATCCCGAGTTTTCCCTCATCGCTTTGCCCCATCACGAATGCTTTGCACCCGGACATCCGGAATGGGCTGAGCCTTCATTGGCAGACTTGCAGATGACCGCAAGACTATGGCCGCACAAGCTGGAGGGAGAAGGACATTTTTTAGCCAAGTTAAAAAAAGACGAACAACATGAGGAAGAGCTGTCCAAGCCCAAACGAAAGGAAAAACGCAACGGCAAAGCACTGCCTGCCGGAAAAAAAGAAGCCTTAGCCGTATGGCGCAGCTTCACAGGCGAGTTTATGCCGCAGGCCGCTAACCAGTACAGCGACGAATCCGCCTTTCTTCTCTTTGGCGAACAGCTCTATTACTCTCCTGCACCTGAACTCGACTGGGATGGCATCAAGGTCCTGCGCGCAGGCCTTCATCTGGGAACCGTCAAGAAAAATAGACTGGAGCCAGGACATGCTCTTGCCCTCGCCTTGTCTGCCGAAGAGGTGGCTCGACTCGCAACCTATCAAGCTGATGATCCGGAAATCATCCGCTATTTGCGCGGCGAAGCACTTCTTCGGGAAGGTCTGCCAGGCTGGACGCTCGTGACTGTGGACGGGTATTCCATCGGCTGGGGCAAGCAAGCAGACGGTCAGCTGAAGAACCACTACCCCAAAGGGCTGCGCTGGCTCTAGGCCGGAACCTGTGCCTTTCTAGTGAGACATCTTAAGAAAAACGCGAGAAGATCACCCGCGTCCTTTTGTTTTTGTGGTCCTCCAGCTGTAGTGAGGCGGAGGAAAAAGGAGAGAACGCTTAGGCGGGTTGGGATCTTCACTGGGGGTCGACCTGTTCGTCTCCACTCCAAAGGCGGAACCGCGGCCAAAAGCTGCCAGTTCGAAGAAGTTGTACAGGGTTGGCCGCTGAATGCGTGTTCCGCCTTTTCCGTTACGCCTCGGTCAAGATCCCAAATGCCTTCGCTTTTCTCTCCTTTTTCCTCGATCAGCTTTTCCTGCTCCCTCACCTTTTGTGGGCTTCTCATGGAGCATCTTGATCTTCAGAGGAATTCAAAACCGATTTTCTATTATGAACTCGGAGCGAAGCTCCGAGCCTTTTTACGTTAGAGAACATCCAAAAGTTTATATTCTTTCCCTCGCAAGCCCATGATCATATCAAAGAAAATCCGCCTAAGTATGTTCGTATCCATCTTCTAATCCTATCCTAAACAAAGAAAACAGGACAGCCTTTCGGCTATCCCAAAACTTATAAATTTCTATCGGTTGAAAAAAACCCTGCTCGCGCTCATACAAGCAGGGCTTCCCTGTGATATTTCTATTGATGCAAATACTGCTCGGCTGTCCCCGTCTGAAGATTCACATGACGAGCCACGACAAAGAGGTAATCAGACAGACGATTGAGGTATTTGACGACTGCCGGATTGACCTGTTCCTGCTGCGCGACATGTACCGCTTTTCTCTCCGCCCGCCTCACTACGGTGCGCGCCACGTGAAAGGCTGAGGAAGCTGGATGTCCCCCCGGCAGGATGAAATTGGTCAATTCAGGCTGATCCGCTGACAGCTTGTCGATCTGCTCTTCCAGAAAGGCGACATCCTCTTCCGCGATGGGCCAGCCTACCTTTTTCCCTTCCGGCGTCGCCAACTCCGCTCCGACGTGGAACAGCTTGGTCTGAATCATGTGAAAAACGGCACGAAGCTGCGTCCATTCTTCTGTTTGCGGCAATAGAGACAGCGCCAGTCCGATCTGCGAATTGGCCTCATCGCAAGTGCCATACGCTTCCACCCGATCGGCGAACTTGGGCACCCGTACACCGTGAACCAGGGAAGTCTCTCCCTTGTCACCTGTTTTCGTATAGATTTTCATCCCGATCCCTCCCTTTTCGACTCGCTTTTCAGAGAAACCTACACTGCTTGCGCAACGATAATCAGCTCGGTACTGCTGACATCAAAGGGAGCTTTGGCAAAATTGCCGTACCGCTCTACCACCTTCAAGCCATTAAGTCGAAGCAGATGATGCAGTTCAGCCGGGAAGATGTAGCGCAGGGTAAAACGTCCCTTCAGCCGCTCCGTCACCACTCCGGCGGGATTGGTGCGTTCGTAGATCCGGGTCACCTCGGACCATTGCTGGAAGTGATCGTAGCGCGTGTAGTCCCACATCGCCAGTTCGTCTCCATTTTCGAGCCGATAGGTGCCGCGCAGGGACATCTTCTCGCTCTCCTCAGCGAAATGGCTGATCTTGGGCACAAACACGTTCATCACGAATCTGCCGCCTGGGGCCAGGTGCTTGCGGATGCAGGTCAGTGCTTTCATCTGTTCATGAATATGCATCAAATGAAGAAACGAGCGAAATGGAATCATGATCAGGGAAAACGTCTCATCCAGCGAAAAATTGCGCATGTCTCCCTGCAGCAGCCGGAGCTTGTCAGCGACGCCGCTTTCGACTGCTTTGACTTTTGCCCGCTCCAGCATATCCGCAGACAGATCAATCCCCGTCACGTCCACGCCATCCTGCGCCACTGGTATGCTGATTCTTCCGGTGCCGCATGCCAGATCGAGCACCTTGCCGCCTGCATTTTTTGCCATCTCGCGGTAAAAATCAACGTCTCCTGATACGCCGCGCTGTGTCAGATCATAGTAATCCGCCCATTGGTACATGTCACTCATGATGCTCTCCCCCTACGCCTGCAAGACATCGGACTGCAGATAGG
>DASQMM010000407.1:0-1763 GCA_035645495.1 Brevibacillus sp.
ATGAGGATATATGGGGCAGATGAGTTTATGAGGAGTGAAGAGAAGCAAGATGAAGACATCTGAAAAGTTCTTTGCGCGCATCTTTCGGAGACTGGGGATCGTGGTGCTGGCCTTGAGTATCGGTGGATGCGCTCAATCGACAGGGGAAGAGGGGACTGCGACGGGTGAGACAGCAACCCTTGATTTATTAAACGTGTCCTACGATCCGACCCGAGAGTTTTATCAGGATATTAACAAAGCGTTTATCTCCGATTGGAAAGAGAAGACAGGTCAGACGCTGACGATTAAACAATCGCATGGCGGCTCGGGGAAACAATCTCGTTCTGTCATCGACGGTTTGGAGGCTGACGTCGTGACACTGGCTCTCGCCTATGACATCGACGCGATTGCGGAACGGGGACTGATCACATCTGATTGGCAGAAGAAGCTGCCGGACAATAGCTCCCCCTACACTTCCACGATCGTGTTCCTCACCAGAAAGGGAAATCCCAAACAGATCAAGGATTGGGATGATCTGATCAAGCCCGGGATCGGGGTCATTACACCAAACCCCAAGACATCTGGCGGCGCAAGGTGGAATTATTTGGCTGCTTGGGGATATGCGTTGAAACACAACAACGGGGATGAGGCGAAGGCCAGGGAATTCGTCACGCAATTGTTCAAAAATGTTCCGGTCCTCGATTCAGGAGCGCGCGGAGCGACGACAACCTTCGTAGAACGCGGTATCGGAGACGTGTTGATTGCTTGGGAGAATGAAGCCTATCTCGCCGTCCATGAACTGGGCAAAGACAAGTTTGAAATTGTCAATCCTTCGACCAGTATTTTGGCGGAGCCGCCTGTCACGATCGTTGATCGCTATGCAGACAAACACGGTACAAGGGAAGTAGCGGAAGCCTATTTGCAGTTCCTCTACAGCAAGCAGGGACAGGAGCTTGCCGCCAAGCATTACTATCGTCCCCGCTCGGAGGAAGTACTGAAAGCTCATGCGTCTGCTTTCCCCGAGATCGAGCTGTTTACGATTGACGAGGTCTTTGGCGGTTGGAGCAAGGCTCAAAAAGAGCATTTCGCCGACCAAGGCATTTTCGACCAAATCTATAAGCCCTAAAACACATATCCATGCCAGAGGAGTAACAACATGAAAAGAAAAACGTCGCGGAGCAGCGGGTTTTTGCCAGGCTTTGGACTGACCATGGGCTATACGATCATTTACCTCAGTCTGCTCGTGCTCATCCCTCTGTCCGTTTTATTTTTAAAAGCGTCTACGATGAGCTGGGAGGCGTTCATCGGCACAATTCTGGATGAAAGGGTCCTTTCCTCGATTCGGGTTAGCGTCGTTACTTCGTTCTTTGCCGCTTGCATGAATGCCGTTTTCGGTGTTTTGGTGGCCTGGGTGCTGGCGAGGTATCAATTTGTAGGAAAGAGGTTTATCGACGGTATCGTAGATCTTCCTTTTGCCTTGCCGACTGCTGTCGGGGGTATTGCGTTGACCTCCATTTACGCTGAAAACGGGTGGATTGGACAGTTTGCAGCGGAGTGGGGGATCAAGGTCGCCTACACGCCATTGGGAATCTGGGTGGCGTTGACCTTCATCGGACTGCCCTTTGTCGTGCGTACCGTTCAGCCTGTGCTGCAGGATTGGGATTTGCAGATGGAGGAAGCAGCTGCGACCCTGGGTGCAACTCGTTGGAACACGTTTTTTCGTGTAATCCTGCCGCATCTGTTGCCAGCTGTCCTTACAGGATTTGCCCTCGCTTTTGCGCGTG
>DASQMM010000408.1:0-3090 GCA_035645495.1 Brevibacillus sp.
CTTCTCTTGCTTTTTCAGGGGCTGAATCGTAATACTCCCGGTAATCCCATCGTTCAGAAGGTATTTCGACGATGCAATCTTTTCCTTCATGCAAATTTTTCCAGAATTCACGAAGATTGCTTGCCTGTGGATAGATTCCGCTCACACCAACGATGGCTATCTCCTCTTCAGCGACATCGTTTTTGACACGCGAAGATATTTGCGGCCCGTCAAACGAGAGGGATGGGGAACGAGTCCACATCTGCCCTTCCTCCACGGCCGTGAGCGCATTTTCCTCCGGTCGCATGCCGAAGTAATTGGATAGTTCGACAGCGTGATGCTTAACAAAATAATCGGTCAGTTGCTGAAGATTCTTGTACTCAAAAAAGAGGGTTTTCGAGGCTGGCCCCAATTCTTTTTCAATTTTGGCGTTGAGGTGATGTATGATGATCGAATCAATGCCAAATTCTTCAAAACTCGCCTCGGAATCTACCTCCTCAACTGGCAGATTTATCTCATCCGCAATGCTTTTTTTCAGGAACTCTGCTGTTTTCTCATAGAGTACCGCACCATCGATACAGGCGGGCTGTTCGCCCAGTTCAGCATGAAAAGCGTCCATGTCACCAAGAAATTTCTCTATTTTGGCTTTGTCACCATATGAAACCAGGCAATGGGTAAGCGAGGACCCCTGGGCAAGTGCGTCAAAAAAGGAAATTCCTTGCTCCGTAGGCAATAACGAAAGGCCGGTTTGCTCCAGAAATCGTTGACTGACCGCGTCAGCAATCTGAATCCCGCCATTCTTCCATAGCGGCCAGCTGATCGAGAGCGTCCGCCCGGCTCTTTTTTGTTGCTCTCGCTGCTGTTCACGCCAGTCTGCAAATTCGTCCAGAAAACGATTGGCATAAGCGTAATCGGAGAGCCCGACATCGCCGACTACGCCCGCCACCGAAGAGAACATGATGAAAAAGTCCAATGGTTGACAACTCGTGCATTCATCCAAGAAAACGGTGCCGAACACTTTGGGCCCTAACACCGCTTCTGCAGCTTCATCCGTTTTTGTGAGAATCAATCCGCTTCTGTACACTCCCGCGGAGTGAACGATGCCGTGCAGTTCTTGATAACGCTCGGTAATCTCGGTGATCAGCCGCTCTACTTCTACCTTTTTCGCAACATCAGCCTGCATGTAGACAGCTCTGGCTCCTGATGCCTCCAGTTCTTTTAGCTTCACTTTGGTTTGCTCCGTTAAAGGAGAACGCCCCGTTAGAATCAAAGTACCTTTTGTTCTGGAAGCGAGATGTCGAGCGAATATCCATCCCAAGCCACCAACACCGCCCGTAATCAAATACACTCCGTCCGAACGAAAATCAGCTGCACTCAGTTGGTTTTCCACATCAACGGATTCAATCGTTTTCCTCCATCTCGTCTCACCGGAATATCTGATCTCCTGCATCCCCCAGTTATGCTCACTTAATTCATCGTCAATTATTTTCATAAAATGGGGTGTTTCCGGCAAGTCTGAAATCTCTACACATTTGCATGAAAACTTTGGATTCTCACGGACGAGAGTCTTGCAAAAACCGCTCATCGCTGCATAGGCTGGTTGAATGGCTCCGTCCGTCCGAGAGAATACGTAAAGCAATTCTGGCCATTCGACTCCACCATGTTCCATCAGTGCTTTTGCCAGTTTCCCCAGCGCGTAAATTCCGTTCTTCAGTTGCTGGTCCAATTGCTCGGGATTTGTTGAAAAAGCTTGTTCAGACCACATATGAATGATCGTTGCAGGCAATTGATTTCGGTCCCGCAGATGAATCAACAGTTTTTGGTAGTCACTTTGGTCGACCGGGTTCAGTTCAAAGCCATTCTCCTCCGTTTGAGCAAATGAATTTCCCGGTTTCACAAAAAGCACCTGCCGCCTGCTATAACGATCCCGAAAGGCGTAGCCGACGTTCGCATCCAATGTAAAAAGCAGTATCGGCCCTGCCAATCTATCATGCCTCACCGGCGGAAGATTTGCCTGTTTCCAGCGATACGTATGGTACAATCGCTCTTTGCCGTTGTCTTCTCGATTCGGGTTTACGAATTCAGGTGTCGGCAACGTCCGTTCTAACCAGAAGGACGTTCGGTCAAATCTGTACACGGGAAGGGAAGTTCGTTGAAAACTGCCGGCCGGATAAAGCTTCTCCCACTTTAGATCAGCTCCGAGCAACCAGAGTTGAAGCAGATTTTCCATAAAAAGCCCGGCAAGACCATCGTCGGACCTTTGCACAGATATCTTTTTTCCTTCACTCTTTGCGACGCATTCACCGTATATCACCAATTCGCCCGGAAGAGCGGATGTTATTGCGCGTGTCCCAAGCGCTTTCTCAATCCAGCCGGAAAAATCAGTAATTTCTTCCACCATCATCTGATTGCCCTCTTTGATTCGGTGATAAGGTTTGTTCGGATCCATCAAATGTTGCCGCTCATGCAGCAGTACAGCAGCCGTTTGATAGTCAGGATCATGGACCGTTACCAATTGGATAAAAGTCTGCTTGGTCATAACTTCATCCACGAGCAAATCGACAAGTTCACAAAAATCGGAAGAGAGTCCGTCTTGCCGATGGGTCAGCTTCCACTTCTCGTTTACGGTCTTAAGCGATGCAACTATCGGGACCAATAGAAGAAGTATCGTCCTGTCGTAGGCATGGCGTGAAGAAAGAAACAATCTTTCGTCATACAGCATCTCAATGAGATTTTCGCCTGTCTGCTGCTTTACCTCTCGACTCCAGTCCTGCATCAGTTTTTGGAAAGTAAACTGGCTAGTATAGAGGAGCCGGGCTTTTTCCACAAAATAAGCCAGACTTCGTGGAACCATATCTCGCTTCTCGGTAAAACTGGCCCCCAGAAGATTCTCGCTGCTGAAAGTCCTTGGCTCATCCTCCATCTCCATAGTTAACGCACCGTCGATCAGAGAGCGTACGTACTCCTCCTGAAAGTAATGCGGTAATAAAATTCGCTCGTGAACAGGATCGTAAAAAGCCATTTTCGGTCGTGACAGCTGCACCTTGGACCACGCCCTGGCTTCCATGATTAAGGAAAGGATTTCTGTTATCTCCAACATGCCGCTTACGG
>DASQMM010000409.1:0-6195 GCA_035645495.1 Brevibacillus sp.
CCTGCGATGGCTAAGCCTTTTTGCGGATCGGTAATCAACAGAGTTTGGGCCTCCAGCTTGCGGTTTTGATCGTCCAGAGTCACAATCTCTTCGCCTTCATGAGCCAGGCGCACGATGATGGAGCGGTCTTCCACTTGGCTCGCATCAAAAGCATGAAGCGGTTGACCGTATTCCAACAGAACGTAGTTGGTCACGTCCACAACATTATTGATCGGGCGCATTCCGGCGGCCATCAGGCGATTTTTCATCCACTGCGGAGAGCTGGTAATCTTGGCATCGGTAAAATGACGGCCATGGTACTGGTGACATTCCTCTTTCGCATCAATCCGTACTTGGACTGGGTTGGCCTCACCATTTTCCTCGACCTCGATGGCAGGGAACACGACTTCCTTGCCGTAAATGGCCGCTACTTCATGAGCGACGCCGAGCATGCTGAGACAGTCCGAACGGTTCGGAGTGAGTCCCAACTCCAGCACATAATCATCCATTCCCAGATAAGAGACGGCATCCATTCCAATTTCTGCATCCTCCGGCAGAACCATGATGCCCTCCTGCTGATCCTTCGCCAGCAGCTTGTCGTTGAGACCCAATTCCTTGGCAGAGCAGATCATGCCTTGCGATTCGACACCACGCAGCTTGGAACGCTTGATTTTGAGATCTCCCGGCAGATGAGCGCCTACCAGTGCAACCACTACTTTTTGTCCTTGTGCGACGTTCGGCGCCCCGCATACGATTTGCAAGTCCTGTTCCTGTCCTACATCGACGATACATACGTTCAAGCGATCCGCATCCGGATGTTTGCTGCGTTCTTTCACATAGCCGATGACAACATTGGAAACCCCTGCGTTGCGCGATTCCACTGCGTCCACTTCGATCCCGCTGCGCGTCAGTTTCTCCGCCAGCTCGTGCGGTGTGATACCGCTCAGATCGACATATTCAGATAACCATTGATACGATACCTTCATCTTCGCCTCTCCTCTCTATGCTCGGTTGAATTGACGCAGGAAACGCACGTCATTCGTATAAAAATGGCGAATATCTTCTACGCCGTATTTCAACATGGCAATCCGTTCCACACCCATACCAAAGGCAAAGCCGCTAACTACCTGCGGATCGTAACCAGCCATTTCCAGTACACGCGGGTGTACCATACCGGAGCCCAGGATCTCGATCCACCCTGTCTGTTTGCAGACCCGGCAGCCATCCCCGCCACAGTTGAAGCATTGCAGATCCACTTCAGCGCTTGGCTCCGTGAACGGGAAGAAGCTAGGACGCAGGCGCACCTGCTGGGTCGGGCCGAACATTTGCTTGGCAAAAGTCAGCAGTGTTCCTTTCAAGTCACTCATGCCGATTCCTTTGTCCACCACCAGACCCTCGATCTGCGTGAATTGGTGGGAGTGCGTCGCATCGTCATCATCGCGGCGATACACTTTCCCTGGGCAGATGATCTTCACTGGCGTATCTCCCTGCTTCTTCAGCATCGTACGTGCCTGCACAGGAGAGGTATGCGTACGCAGCAAGATCTCGTCTGTCATGTAAAAGGAATCCTGCATGTCGCGAGCCGGATGGTCCTTAGGCAGATTGAGCATTTCAAAGTTGAAGTGATCCATCTCCACTTCCGGTCCTTCGGCGATCTCAAAGCCAAGACCGATGAAAATATCCTCGATCTCCTCAATAATGCGGGAGAGCGGGTGCATCGTCCCGGTCGGAACCGGACGTCCCGGCAATGTCACATCGATGGTTTGGGATGCCAGCTTGGCATGGAGAACAGCCTCGTCCAGGGCAGACTGTTTCTGGGTAAAAGCGCTTTCCAGGGCGGCCCTCACTTCATTGACCAACTGCCCCACGAGGGGGCGTTCTTCCGGGGTCAGACTGCCCATTCCACGTAAAAGCTCTGTCAACTCACCTTTCTTCCCCAGATACTTGACCCGCAAATCCTGGAGTTGGGCGGAATCCGTCACTTGGCTGATCTGGCCGAGCGCAGACTCCTTCATTTCTTGCAACCGAGTTTGCACGTTGAATCGCTCCTTTTTTATCGTTTGGTTCTTATGCAAAAGTCTTGGCTCTCCAAATGTGGTGAAGCCTTGCTGCAAAAAAAGAAAAACCCGCCCCAAAAAGGGACGAGTTACTTTTTCTCGCGGTACCACCCTTGTTAGACAGACAGGCCGTGGTCATATGCCTGCAGTCTCACTTAGATCATTGGTAACGGGAATGACCCGGCTTGCTCCTACTTCGCTTGGGCGGTTCAGAGTGCGGCTACAGAGTGAATTCGGCAGCTAGCGCGTTAAAGATGCTTCCAGTCTCCGGCATCTTCTCCCTGCGAACACGTAGTTCCTGCGTACTAGTCTCTATCATCGCTTTCGGTTATAATGAATCCGTATGCAAATTATAGCGTAACGGGGAAAAACTTTCAACGATACATAACATGTCCACCCTATTTGACAAGTAAAACAGGCATCGAGCAGAAAAGGGGAAGTATGAAATGATCGATCTTCATAACGTGCTCTACGACAAATCCGTCAACTGTCGCCATTGTGAAACCCCCTTTACTACCAAGCGCGTTCGCAGCGGCTCCCTCGCAGTTCAACATCGGGATACAGATTTCTGTACACAATTCAAGGAAAAATCCCTGAATCCAATCTTGTACTCCGTTCACGTATGCCCGCAGTGCGGCTTCGCTTTTACCGACCAGTTCAATGCCAAGCTGACACCCTCACAAGCCAAGAGCGTGCAAAAGAACATCACAGCCAAATGGACCTCCAAGAATTTTGGCTCCTTCCGTCGAGAGGACGAAGCGATTGCCTGCTTTAAATTGGCGATCTATGCTGCTGCATTGACCGATCAGCCGCATTCCGTGAAAGCGGGGTTGTATCTGCGCCTGGCGTGGCTCTACCGCTTTGCGGAAAACATCACGGAAGAGCTTCGCTTCATCGGCATGGCTGTAGACGAATATGAGCTTTCCTACATCCACTCGGATTATATGATCGGGGACAAGGAAATGTCGGAAGTCCGACTTTTATACTTGATCGGAGAACTGCATCGCCGGCTTGGTGAGTTTGACAACGCCATCCGCTATTTCGGCAAAGCCTTGGAGTTTCGCGACCGTACGATGGAAAGCGGTATCATACGCATGGCACAGGACCAATGGCAGTTAGCTCGTGAAGAGTACAAAAATAGGAAGCAAGACCAAGGGCAGGAGACCGGTTAACGAGAACGGTCTTTTTTTCTGCGCGCTTCGTAGACCAACAGGCCTGCCGCTACAGCTGCATTTAGCGATTCAGCCTGACCGTAGATCGGGATATGCACCAGCTCGTCTGCCTGGGCGATCATCTCTTCGGAGACTCCGCGTCCTTCATTGCCGATCACGATCGCCACTTTTCCGCTATAATCCACGCTGTCGTAGGGGCGACTGTTTTCCCGAAGGGTTGAGCATAGCAGGCGGCCGCCTTTTCCACGCCACTGGTCTGCCGTGATCGGCAAAGCTTGCGTGAAGACCGGCAGGCGAAACATCGCCCCCATCGTAGCCCGCACGACTTTCCCATTGTATAGGTCAACACTGCCCCGTCCTAGAACGACGCCATCCACACCAGCTGCTTCTGCTGTGCGCAAGATCGTCCCCAGATTGCCGGGATCCTGAATTTCATCCAAAAACAAGAGCAGAACATCTCGCTTCGCTTGAAAGAGCTGTTCTATCCATTCTTCCCAATTTTGCTGATTTTTCTTCACGACAGCGACAATTCCCTGCGGTGACTTGGTCTCGCTCAGTTTCGCCAAAACAGCTTCTGACGCCGCCACCACATGCACTTCCGGGTCTATGTTCGTCAGCGCAAGACGGCAGGCTG
The DNA here is from genome assembly GCA_035645495.1 of Brevibacillus sp. Taxonomy (GTDB): domain Bacteria; phylum Bacillota; class Bacilli; order Brevibacillales; family Brevibacillaceae; genus Brevibacillus. The sequence goes on from DASQMM010000409.1 coordinate 3,843, forward strand.
CATTCAATTCCCTCTCGCTATCATAAAGAACGGTTGTAACGGTAGCCCCGCTTTTTAGAGCTTCCTCAACCAAGTGGGCTCCTTCGACCAAATAACTGCCCGACTCTTCTCTCCCTTTTCTTTCCAGCAATAGCTGCAGCCGTTTGACCAGTGGATTCTGCACGGAAGTAATTCGCTCATGTACCATATTTACGCCTGCTCCTCAAAGTTTTGTAAATCTTTGTTATTGCCAATCACAACGAGGACATCTCCGACTTGAATCAAATCATCTGGATTGGGTGTAATGTTGAATTTATCGCCGCTTTTGATCGCGATGACGTTCACTTCATACTTGGCCCGAAGATCCAACTGACGCAAACTCTTTCCGACCATCCGCGGGGAGACCATCACCTCGGCCACGCTGTAGTCCTCGGCCAACTCGATAAAATCGAGAACATTGGCAGAAATCAGGTTATGTGCCACGCGAACTCCCATATCCCGCTCCGGAAAGACTACACGGTCCGCTCCTACTTTGTAGAGAACCTGACCATGCCGCTCATTCTGTGCTTTCGCCACAATTTTCTTGACGCCCAGCTCTTTTAGGGTCAAAACGGTGAGGATGCTTGCTTGAATATCGACGCCAATCGCTACAACCACGACATCGAAGTTGCGGATTCCCAGCTCTTTTAATGCACGTTCATCTGTCGTATCGGCCGCCACAGCATGTGTGACATATTGAATGTTCTCGTTGATCCTCTCTTCGTTCTCATCTATGCCCATTACTTCAAAATCGAGTTCATACAATGTGCGTGCCACACTGGAACCAAATCGCCCCATCCCGATAATTGCAAATTGCTTTGATGACATGCCTGCACCTACTCCTTTTATCACCCGTGCAAATCATACCGATTCCCCAAGGGCCTTTATCATAACAAGCATTATAACACACCCGATTCACCTGCTACAAAAGGGTATGAGGGTACCCGGCACAACAAATACTAACCCTGAAAACCACTATCACAAGAGAGGGGTCCGACTGCACATGAATATCGCCTCCCTGAATTTGCGTCAAGCAATCATGTACAAAATGCAGGGTTCAGACGCGAATGCCGTAGAGGAAACCATTAGTGACGCGATCTCCAGCGGCCAGGAGAAAACATTGCCTGGACTGGGTGTCCTGTTTGAAGTGCTTTGGCAAAACAGCAATGAAAACGCTCGACAAGGAATGGTCCAAACCATCGCGGAACACATGCCCGCTCAGACAGCCAAACCGATATAGGACCCGTTTTCACACAAAAAGGGAAGGTGCAGTTTACCTTCCCTTTCCTTCATTCATTTTATTGCTGCATCTCCATCCCGAGCCTTCTCAGCTTGATGGTATATTCCACTCGTATCGGAAAGTCTTTGAAAGCCTTATTCCAATCGTGATGGATCCAGTAATCACGAAAATGGTAAGACCGCAGATGCAAGCCCAGTTTGAGAACATCGCTGTTGTGCTTTTTCAGCTTCTGAATCACATGCTTTGCCCTTGTCTCCATCTCCTGCTTCAGCTCCTTTTGCATCACCTCAATAAATTGTTCCGGAGAAGCAAAACGGACGTTCCCAGGCACATATTCCATGATATCCCCTTGTACTTCACAGGATAATACGGCTTCCAACCCGCTTCCTTTGTATTTATTCGGATGAATAGTCAGGTTCGTATCCACAAACCGCGGGCGAAACGTGACGTAAGCATTTTCGTGACCCGGCAGAGGCATAATCACATCGCCACCCCTCTTCTCATCCCTGAGCTGCAAGAGTGACCAAGTCTGAATCGGTGTGAGGGAGCCTACCATTTTATGATCGTGGAAAATCGCTGTCCCTATCCATTTCACTTCTCGTTTGGTCGCTTCTACGTAGTTGAGAAAGGGCTGCATCGACTCATTCGAGGTTTCGTTTAAGTAATCACCCAGCGTTTTGTCGGGGATGGTTCCCATTTTCCTGCCATTTTCCACCAAATCCATGATGAAAACGACCGGAATCTGCGCTAGTTCTGGCTTAATCTCCAAAAGCGAAGACGCCTCCCCTTTTACAATGATGGGCCAGAGCAAGCGCCTGATCAATGCTTCACGGCGAAACATGTCCAATATATCCTCAATGCCAGCTCGTGCTATTTCTTCACTGATGGCAACTACGCGCGTATGTCCCAAAAATAATCGCTGGTTCAAACGAAGCTGGAGATTGTTGGTCGCATCCGTTATCGTGCGTCCGGTCACACTCATGACCTTCACGGCATCCTCATTTCCGCCTCCTCCTTGGCCGCTGCTTCCTGCGATCTTGATCGGGATCGGGATCTGTACGGTCAGCCGGTATCGTTCTTCATCTTCCCCGCCCG
>DASQMM010000410.1:0-2889 GCA_035645495.1 Brevibacillus sp.
AATTGTCGTCACCCGAAACCAGAAAAACCTGCCGGCCTGCGCCACCCACTGAAAACAGATCGTTTCGATATTGATAAAGTGCGTCAACAGATTTTTGGCCGCGTTCACGACTCGAAATTTGCCTACTGCCACACCAGCCCGGGGATCGTTTTGCAAGGCTAGAACGAGATAATGGACCGCTTTGCGCTCTGGGGTGTTGTCCGCGTCATAGACCACGATGATTTCCCCCGTTGAGTGGGCCAAGCCCTGGTTAAGCGCGCCGGATTTTCCTTTTCCGGCATGGGGCGGCTTGGTATGCACGACCTTCACATACGGATATTTGGCTGCATAATGGTCACAGATCTCTCCCGTCCGGTCGCTGGAATTGTCGTTGATGACGATAATTTCCAGCTTCTCCTTGGGGTAATCCAGCCGCAGCATCGCCTTGATGGTCCGTTCAATCACCACTTCTTCATTGTGGGCCGGAATCAAAATGCTCACCGTCGGCTTGGGCTGCTCGTTTTTTTCCCAGTCGGGGATGGATCTGGCATAGCGCAGGTAATGAAAATAGCCGCCTTGCATCAAGAACATATGGTACAGAAGCATGATCCAAATGACAGTCAGGGATAGATAGAACAACAAATTAGCCATCGAGATCACGCTCCATGAAAAGTTGTTTTCGTAAATTGGCGCGATTTCGCCAAGTGTAGAGAGTAAAAAGCAGCACCATGCATGTCACAAGTGCCACGATGCCCCACAGAATGCGCTGGGTCCAACTGTCTTCGCGCAGAAAGGTCACGATCTTCTCCATGAGTTCTGCCTCGATCGATTGGGCAAGTTCTTCCTCTGGTTGTGCGACCGCCGTATCATGGGCTTCTTCTGCGACATGGTAACCAGCCATTTTGCGGACATCGATCCACGTCACGTCGGGCAGTGTTTCCACGTAGGCGATCATTTCCTTCAACGGCTCCACCCCCAGATAAGGGTGAAAGAACATGCCGATCACACCGTCGCGGACAAAGCTGACCTGCCGGGCATTTTCCCGAATGTCCTGCATGGGCGTAGGGGAATTGGGATCGTAGTAGCCGACCGTCTCCGGCAAAAGGGTCATGCCGTGAAGAAACGCCGGCTTAGAAATGTACGGGGGTGCCCCCATCTGGTGCCAGTCTGTCTGGTTGAACTGCACTTGCCCCAACAAGTAAGAAAAGTAACGGGACGTAATCTGGTACCCTTTCTGGCTCATGTTGTAGTGCGGCGCTTCAAAGGCAACGGGAACCAATCCCAGCTCCGTCAATTCCTTGATTCCACTCTCGATGCGTGATTTGATATACGTTTCTTCATACTGCTCAAGCGACGCCCGGTACTGCTCATACTCCTTTTGTGAAGACCATTCATAGCGCGTTTTTAATGGAGTCGTATCCTCTGGCGGTTTTGAAATCGGTGTATTGTTCTCCATATCCCAAAACTCCGAACCTTCGCCTGTCTCGGAATCCCGATAGTAATGCATGTACCCGTGCAGCGTAATGCTTGCCCCTCTTTGCTGGAGCGTACGCAAGACCTCGACTAACTCCGGACGATCCTTCAAGTGAACCAATTCCTTGGTCTCCGAGTTGGTGTAGACAGGAATCAGCGCGATCACATAAGGAATTCCCTTGTCTGCCAAATAGCTTCCTGCTTCCAGCACCAGCTTGGGGTCTGACTGCGGATGCACATCCTCCAGTCGAATCAACGCCAAACGCCCTGTCTGGTGAGGGATCCCGAATACGTCATGAAGAGCCTCCGCTGCAAACAGGGAGAGCGGGGAGGAGAAGCTTGAACTGGCAAAATACGCCGTATTCTCATGCTTCATCATCAGAGGATAGGCGTAGATTCCCTTCCATCCTTCCAACAGCACCTCTCCTTGCTCCATCGATACGCCCTCAATCGGCATATTGATGTCGAGCTGCATCGGATCGACTCCTTGTGGTTTCGAAACCATCTGGATGTTTATTTGTTCATTCCAAGTCAAAAATGAAAAACGCTCCCCCAACTGCTCGGCATTCTTGCCTATCGCCAGCAACGTACCTGTAAAGCTGCGAATGACTTCTTTTGTATGGGAGGGTAAATGTTGGGAAAAAGCCCCGTAATAGACCAGATAGTCGACTCCATCCAGATCACGGGCTGTCAATTCCGCGTCCGCTACATAGTGAAGACGAGAACTGAAATGGCCCAACACCAGGTCCAGCATGCGAACATCCTCGTTCACTGTACCTGTCTCGGTCGTGTAGACCACCAGTATCTTCGGCTCCTCTCCGCCATTTCCCCCAGCTGCAAGGAGCTTGTCCACCGTCCCGGTCAGAAGGGTCAGTAGCATGATCAGCGATACGGCGGTTCGCACCCATTTATTGTATGTACTGATCAAGCTCTTGCTTGGCACGTTTCACCAACTCCATATGGTCACTCACATCATCAGCATACTGACTGATTCCAAAAGCAATCGTCAGGGTGACCTGTTTTTTCTTGTTTTCCAAGACATGAGTCTGCATCAGTTTTTCCAGCTTCGTGTGCACCACTTCCGCTCCTTCTTCCAGACTGTTGTTGAGAATCACAGCGAAAGTGCCCGTGCCCTGGTCTCCCTGATCCAAGCGAAACTTGCGGTCCGTCAGCCTGGTATGTTCCCGAAGGATGGTTGCGAGCGAGCTAAGCAGGTAATCCGTCTCATTTCTGCCATACAGCTGAGAGAAGGAATCCAGATATTTGACCTCGATCAGCATCAGGGAAAAAGGAACCCCTGTCCGTCGGGAGCGGCTCAGCTCTTCTTCCAGATCAAACAGCAGCCTTTTCTCATTGGAAAATCCCGTCACCTCATCAATGGTGACCAACTCATCGAATTTTCCTACCATCTCCTGATGCTCCTCGACTGTCTGGGAG
>DASQMM010000411.1:0-13432 GCA_035645495.1 Brevibacillus sp.
TCTGCTCCTCCGCCGCAGCGGCCAGATGATTTTTTCGATTTCCGACGACTTGCTGCCTAATTCCTGGACGGTTAGGGCGATCCGGTTTGTTTTGTCTTCAATCTGCTTCATCTGGTTCATCGATTTCCTCACAGCCTGATTCCCTTGGCTGGAAGTTTGTACCGCCTCATCGGTGAGCTCGGTCACATTTTGGCTGAGATCGGAGATGTGAACAATCGCGCTGGACATTTTCGTTAGGATTTCGAGGGAGCGGTCGGTATTTTATAAACTCTTATCATATTTTCTTGAATTGCGAAACGAATTTCACTCGCAGGAAAAACCCATGCTGAACATGCAGCATGGGCTACTGACAATTCTCTTTATATCATCATAGCGGGCTGTTTCACAGGTTGATACAAAGCACCCAGAGTCTGCAACGTGGAAGCGGCTGCGGGTTCGACAGGGTAGTACCCTTTTTTCACCATCCATTGCCATACCTCATGCGCTTGATGGGAACACATCCGAAAAGCGTCCTCCAGGAACGTCCTGACCTCCGGATTTCCCATCTCCATCGCGGCCCAGGCATATTCTCTGCCTGCTCGTTTCAGGGTCAACAGATAGGCTGTCGCGATTTCACGGTCATTAAAATCCTGGGCATCTGTGCGCGGTGTCACCGGAGTAGTCGTATTCGCCTGTGTGTAAGATTGCAGGGTTTGCTGAATGTCTGGCACAGGCAAGGGAGACTTGGCTCCTTCCGGAAGACTCAGGTACTCTACTTTATTGTTGTAGTCCTTCAGATGCAGGGGAAAATGTCTTTGCATCATGGTTTTTAATTCTGGATCTTGGATATGGTTCATAAAGTAGCCCATATTTGTGATCGAGTTGACGCAGCTCATCGCCAGTTCATGTATATCCATTGCTTCATGTGTGGTTAATTGCAATGTGGTTCCACTCCTTTGGGTCATATACCAGCAGTTGTATAATTCCCGAAGGGGGAGAAGATATTCGGTGTCCGCTTAGTGTATGGAGTAGAGGAAAAAGGCTTTAATGCAGGGATGTGGCGTTCAACCAGGAACGAATCAGCTCCGTCAGCTTGTCTTGTTTCGCGATCACATCGTCCATATCCGAAAATGTCATGGTTGCCCTGTCGTTCGCCATCCATTGCAGCAGCCCTGTCATGTCCTCGATCAGAGGGCCGTTTTCCAGCGGTTCTTTCACTTTGGCTCCCCGATGGAAGACAAGTGTAAAAAATCCCTTTCCCCGCAGATTGAATGTGATCCGATCCTCATCATGGTGGCAAAAACTCGGCGCATTCCATTTGATATGTTCGGTCAACCGCTCATCTGCACGCAAAATGATGCGGCGAACTTCCTCGATCTCCGTTTTTAGGGGATGTTCGAGTTCGGCCAAGAATTCCAGGACTTGCTCATGACCAGACAGCTTTTTTGTTTTCTTGGTTGCCAAGACTATTCCCCCAGCGGCATCTTCGCTGGATCCATGTACAGGACATTCCAGCGATGTGCGTCCAGGTCAGCAAAACCGGCCCCGTACATCCAGCCGTTTTCTTTCGGCTCGCTATAGATGGTGCCGCCTGCCAGCATGACCTTCTTTACCAGATCGTCTACTTCGTCTTTACTATTTGCTCCGATAGAGAGCAATACTTCCATGGATTTGCTCGCATCGGTGAGATCACATTCCGCGAAAGAGCGGAGAGTTGCTTCGGGAAAGAGCATGACGGCGACGTTTTGTTCGCCGATCAGCAAGCTAACAACTTCATCGTTATTGGGACAATTCGGGTTGAGCGGAAAGCCAATTTCAGTAAAAAAAGCTTTGGATTTGCGGATGTCCTTGACGGGGAGGTTGATCCACAGGTCCTTAGGCATTTTGGGCATAATGATTCTCCTTTCAGGAGCAGGATTGTTGATGCAAGCATATCATGAGGGGAGAAGAGAGGTTTCTCATGGATTGCGGTCTCTGACGTGATTTTTGTCTATGTTGATGGAGCAATTATAGACAAAAGGGAAAATGTCGGATGTTGCGGAAAAATGGTATGTATTTTTTGTTGACATTGAAATTTGTCCATGCTAAGATAATTCTTGTCCATGGGGCATTAGCTCAGCTGGGAGAGCGCTACACTGGCAGTGTAGAGGTCAGCGGTTCGATCCCGCTATGCTCCACCATAAGAAACAAATTAACCACATCCTTAGGGTGTGGTTTTCTGTTTATTATGGTGGAAGCCCCAAAGGGGGCGAACCCCGGGGTTCAGTACGCGCGTAGGGAGTGGAAGGGATGCTTCGTAGCATACGCTTCAAACGGACGAGCACGGCGTCTGAATCTACCGTTGCGATTTGCTTCGGTGAGTCGGCTTCGTCAGCAAATTTAATCAGGATTCATACATCCCCCTAGGGGCTCCCTAGAGAAGAAAGAGGTTGATCTTTGGATTAGCCTCTTTCTTCATCCTTGTTCAGAACTTCCTATCCTGATACGGGAGTCCAACACCGTCTTCACAGTAGGCTTTTAGACTATACAAGAACATAGCCCAATTATAGTTACAGAAACGATAGAAGTTGGTGATTTCCCTCCAGTTCGTATGAAGCAAAATGATGTCAGTTTTGCCTTGTTTCTCGTTCAATTCAAAGGATATTGTAGTGCCAACCCACTCCGGGTCTGATTCCGTACATAACCACTCAATTCTTTTAGGAGGGGTTAGGTCCACAATCTGCATCTTCGTCAAATCGTCGTCACTGAAGTGAAATTCATTGATCGCTCCGACCTGCCCGTAAACCGTTAGTTCACGGGTCCACACTTCAGATAACCCCTTGGCTGAAGTTAAAGCTTTGTAAATTTCTGTTGGTGTACATGAATCGTTTGCAGATGCTCGATATTTGCCATACATTCGAAGACCTGTTTTGAATGTATCTAAATGAATAAATTATAACTCTAAGAAGCAACAAAGATTTATTACAGATTGTGATAGATGGTGTGGCCAACATTCCCTTCAAGCTTTCTACGCGCTTGTCCATGAACAGCATAATTTTACAAAGGAATGGAACATCATTTTGGCAGTGAAACCGGTAATAGCGGGAGAGCGCTGCACTGGCAGTGTAGAGGTCAGCGGTTCGATCCCGCTATGCTCCACCATATAGGAAACTTGAAAACCCTTGACCCACAAGGGTTTTTTCTTTTATCTCTGGAATGATACATGGCCGGAGTTTTTTTATTTTGGCCTCTTGGGGACGAATTGGGGACGGATTATTTTACACCTTTCTTTAACCCACTAAACGCCACTGCAGCTCGTTTGTTCATTTCTGCGAGGAAGTGGGTATACAATTCTCCAGTGATACGAATATTGGAGTGACCTAGGAGCTCCTGGATCTCTTTCAATGAGTACCCTTTAAATAATAAGTACGTCGCATAAGTATGGCGCAAGCCGTGTAGGGTCACATTTTTGTGGTCGAGACTATGCCTCTTGAGGAATTTGCTAAACCAGGAGAGGGGGGTATCTGGATAGGTTGGCAGCCCGTTGTCTTGTCCAAATAAGAGCATCCTGTCCTCTCCTTGCCATTTCTCTCCAAGAACAAGTTTGTTTTTCCTTACATCAATAGCTAGCTTCTGGATCAGAGGGACGACCTCTGGAGTAACCGCGATGGAACGTCGAGACTTTTTTGTTTTTACGTCCTTGATGATCACCTGACCAGATGCTTTCGCTACAGATTCTCGTACATCGATGAACAAAGTATCCTCTCCGTCTATCTTCTCCCAACGTAGGTGCTTGTTAATATCGATCGCCAGCAGTTCTCCGCGCCTCATCCCTGTAGTTACGGCCAACTCAATGAAGGTTCGCCATTTCAAGGGCTCGTCCGATAGTTTTTGAAACATGAGGACCAGCTCGTCTTCCACGAAAATCTCTTTTTCCTTTGTATCGATTTCCGGTTTTTTAACACCTTCAATCGGGGTGGACTTAATGAGCTTCCATTCGACAGCTCGTTCAAAAATGTCGCGAAGTACCCTGTGAACGTATCGCCGCGAGGTGCCGGATAAATTCTCAGACCGTTTCCCTTTTAGCTGATCGAAAAAGTTTACAATTTGTATGGTCTTGATTTGATCGATCCGAAGATGCCCGAAAACAGGGAGGATATGATTCTTTAGATGGCTATTGTACGTGTCCAGGACCGTAGGTGACAGGTGTTTTTCTCCATGCTTCTTCCGCCATTCCTCTACAAACGCACCAAATGTCATTTTATCAGGGGCGATATATTCGCCAGCTTCTACTTCGATCTTGAATTTGTGCAACTCGTCGTTCAGGTAGTCCCTAAGTTTCTTTGTAGTCCGGAGTAGGGCATCGTCCTCCACACGAATTGTCTTGTATCTTTTTATCCGTTTGCCTTGGGCATCATACCCGGCTTCAACAATCAGACGCCAGGAATTGGTGCCGCGTTTTTCGATGGATGCCATAGTAAATCACTTCTTTCTGTAAGAATATATGTTCGGTTAATTGAGTATAAAAAAGTCAGAAGGGCAAATCGTCATCACTAATTTTTATTGGTTTTTGAATGCCAAACGGATCTCCAAACGGATCTACAAGCAGTTCAGTTGAAGAATCATTATCTTTTGTAGATTCACTCATAACTTTCACCCAGTCCTTAAGAAGACCGGATTCATAGAAAGTTGATGTACTTCCACATTGAATACAAAATCTAGCATCACCATTTAATCCAATACCGCAACTATTCGGAAATTCATTATGCCAAGGACCAACATATCTGTTTCCAGGTTCGTCAGAAAAACCGGTGCATTTGTTAACTAAATAAGTACCGCAAATTTGTCAATACTCACCATATACATTTTCATTTTCACATGTAGGACATTGGATCGCCCTGTAATTCTCATCGACTTTAATTCCCGAATAATTCATGATTTCAAACCCCTTTCTTTTAGATAGTTTTCTGGAACCACATATTGGACAATATACTGCTGTCTCATGTAAAAAATGGTATTTGCAGCAATAACAGTATTTTGAATTAGCTACGATGTGTAAGTACTTTCTGAACTGATTGATTAGCGAAAGCGCAAAGTTTATTGTGAAGATTGAATCTCTTTTTAGGAGATCCAATCTTGTTCTCGCCGCTGCTTCTGTCACATGAAAATGATGTACTAAGTCAATTGCAGAGCGTAATTTCAATCGGTTTACAATTGGAGCAGGAGCAAGAACATTCCTTGCAAAACAATTTGTTTCATTTTCAAGAACTTTATATTTTCTTTCAGTTAGAGTGCTCCTTCTTAAGATTGTTTCTTCAAAATCGACAAGATGTTTAAGATAAATATGTCCAATCTCATGCATCAGGGTAAACCGAATTCTACCTGGACTACCAATTGTATCGTTATATGCAATCGTATATCCAGAACCATCATACATGGTATAACCGTCTTCGCTTTGAAAAGCTTCAATAACTTCTGCAATGCTGACATTATGTTCTGTAGCTAATTCCGTAAATGTAATTAATCCCCATTTGTTTGCCTCAATAATTTTGAATGGATCTACTGGAAAGCTAGAAATATTATTTTCAAGTAAAAACTTATGGACTAATTTGATAACCCAGCCATACCTCGCTGAATTCGGAAAAGTCATTCTTTATCCCTTGCTTCTTTCCCGCGCTCGCGCATTGTTTTTATCAGGTCCTTTAATAGACCTCTGTTTCCACTATCGAGGTTTTGAATATCTCTTGCCAGAGATCTAATCTCTTCATCGATTTCAGATAACTCACTCTCATTTTTTATGGCTGTATGGTCATCAGTTCGTCCAAGTAAAAAATCTGCATTTGTTTTAAGAATATCTGCCAATTCTTTTATTACGTTGCCTGGTGGTACAGTTCTTCCAGATTCATAATTAGAGACATTCGTTCTGTTCATACCTAGTTTATTCGCAAGCTCATCCTGGGATAGGCCCAGTTTTTCACGAATCATTTTAATCCTATGACCCATTAGCTTTTTTTGATTTTCATCCATAGATAACAACTCCAAAAAAAGAATAATAAAAATAGACTTGCGCCAATTTAATTGACATGTTAATATGTGGTTACGTCAATTAAATAAACGTCAATGAAAGGACGGTGAAACTGAATGAATCAATCAGCTTGTGTGGTTAAACGTACATACTTTGCTAATTATCGGAAGCACTATAACAAAACACAAAGGGACGTTGCTCTTGCTGTTGGTGTTACGGAAAGTCACATTAGGCACATTGAAAATGGCCGAGCTAATCCAGATGTAAAACTGCTCTTCAAACTAGCCAGATACTTCGGAACAACTGCTGAAAATCTGTTCCCCGATTTGGCAAACATTGAAGTGGAATTTGCAGGAAATAAATAAATTTATTGCTATCAACTACGCCTAGTATACACCGTCAATTAGAATGACGCAATAGGTTTATTTAAAGAACCCTATTTTTTTTGGTCGATACGTCAATTAAAATGACATTCTAACTCGTTTTGACAGTTTAAATGTCGATATCGTGATGGGAGAGGAGTTATGCAAATGAACCAACTCACAATCATCAATCAAAATGGTCAACTGTTAGTGGACAGCAGAGAGGTAGCTGAAATGACGGAAAAACGTCACGATCACTTGATTCGGGACATTGAGGGCTACAAAGTCATTCTGGATCAAACCCCAAATTTGGGGGCTGACCAATTCTTTATTGAAAGTGCATACGAAGCTGGTACCGGAAAGCAATACAAATGTTACCTACTCACACGTAAAGGCTGTGACATGGTAGCAAACAAGATGACTGGTGAGAAGGGTGTACTCTTCACTGCTACTTATGTCACACGATTCGAGGAAATGGAGAAGCAATTGGCTGCTCCTACCGATCTGGAGCGATTCCTGCTCAATCCAGACACAATTATCAGAATCGCCCAAAACTGGAAAGCAGAGCAAGAACTTCGAATAGCTGCTGAAAAGAAGATTGAAGAGGATCGACCAAAAGTAATTTTCGCGGAAGCATTGGAAACATCCAGAAACAGCATCCTGATTGGCGAGTTGGCCAAACTTCTCAAGCAAAATGGCGTTGACATTGGTCAAAATCGACTCTTCGAGCGGCTTCGTATTGAAGGTTATCTTATGAGAACGCGGGATGAACGCTGGAATGATCCAACCCAGAAAGCTCTCGAGCTTGGACTATTTGAGATAAAGAAACGCTCGATCAATAATCCAGATGGTTCGGTACGTGTAGTGAAGACAACAAAAGTCACTGGGAAGGGCCAAATATATTTCATCAACAAGTATAAAAGCGAGTTGGTGCCAGCATGACAGTTGAGGCGATTTTCGCGCGAGCTTTTAGTGAGCTCCGAACGCAACTTAAAGAGGAGCTGCGAGAAGAGTTGAAGTTAGAAATAGGGGTATCCCCAGAACGTACCCTATCCTTTACAGAAGCATGCGAATATTTGCGCATGTCGGAGTATACGCTCAGACGACTTTGTCGGGAGAAGCGAATCCCGCACCGAACCTATGGTGCAGATGGATCGAAGAATCCGAGATATCTGTTCAGCACATCCAGCTTGGATCGATGGATTCGAGATCAAGAAGAGGCGAACTATTGTGCTGGAGGTAGGTGAGATGATGAAAAATTTAGCAACACCAGCTGAAATGGTCCAGGACATCTTACACAGCCCTGAGCTGCAGATCCGGATCAGCGCGGAGGCATTTGTTGGATTGATGAGGATGGCTGAAAAAGAAAAAGCCGCCTGCAGCGAACAGGCGGACATAGATAAAAATTCGGTACCAGTAGCTTACCACAGTTACTGGAAGGAGGACAAGCCTCATGGCTCAATCAGCGGCCGTTGTTGATGATGGCATTTCCTATGATAATCACGATCGCATGCAGTACCATCCTGATTTTCACTTCAATCACGGGGCTCCATTTACGGAGGAAGAATTGGAATACCTCTGCAGATTCTACGAAACGGATACGGCAAGGTCTCTCTCCTTTGCGCTTGGCCGGACAGAACGGACATTGCAAACAAAAGTGTATCAATTGAAGAAGTCGGGAAAGTACCAGGCTTATATAGATCGGTGGAATTCTCGTTACGATCAATGAAAGGAGGAAAAAGGCGGGCTTCGGCCCTGCTTGCAGGATCAGATCAACTGGTTTTGCAAGGAGGTTCGAACCTCTATACATAGCGAGGTCAAGGCGTGGCGTAGGCAAGGAACTACAACGGCTGCCGTAGAGGTTGGGACGGCGGCGGCCTCGTGACCAACTGGAAGGGAGGGTGAATAGATGAAAATCGTTCAGATCATGGTGCTCGATGATGTAGATGAGGTAAATGAGTTCCTCGAAGAATTGACAGAAGAGCAGGTCATTGATGTGAAAATGACTTCCTTGCTCGATACATCCACTGACTGGCCGCAGATCAGAGAGACGTTCATGGTTACGTACCAAAAAGAAAAAGACCCAGCGCCAACTGAGTCTTAAAAAATCTATGGTTGGCTCCATCGTACCACAGATGGGGCCGGGAGGAAAGAACGTTGATTTGTTTAAAGGGCGATGAAGTCAAGTTGAAGTCGGGAGAAGTAGGAGTGATAACCGACAGATGGGGAATCGCTCGAGACTGGTGCAAAGTGAAAATGAGTGATGGGCAAACAATTATCACTATGACTGAAAATATCGATTCGATCATTAAACACAATCGCCAGAAAAGTACGAGGAGGAAGCTATGATCAAAATCAGTAAGCTGGAAATTGAAAACGTCAAGCGCGTCAAAGCGGTCAAAATTGAGCCGACAAGTGCGGGGCTGACGGTTGTCGGCGGGAAGAACAGACAAGGTAAAACCAGCGTCCTGGACGCGATTGCATGGGGCTTGGGAGGAAATAAGTATCGCCCTTCCCAAGCAGAACGGGAAGGATCTGCCGTACCTCCTTATCTTCATATCGTGCTATCAAACGGGTTAATCGTTGAGCGCAAAGGAAAAAACTCCGATTTGAAGGTCATCGATCCGAATGGGCAAAAAGGCGGCCAGCAGTTACTCGATAGTTTCGTCGAAGAGCTGGCTATCGATTTACCAAAATTTATGAATTCTACGAGCAAGGAAAAGGCCAATATTTTGCTTCGGATTATCGGAGTCGGTGATCAGCTGCACGAATTGGAGGTAAAGGAGCAGGAGGTTTACAACCGTCGCCGTGCTATCGGTCAGATCGCCGATCAGAAAGCGAAGTTTGCCAAGGAACAACCGTATTTTCCGGACGCGCCAAAGGAACCGATTTCCGCATCAGAGCTGATCCGCCAGCAGCAGGAGATCCTGGCTCGGAACGGCGAGAATCAAAGGAAACGCCAACGGCTGACGGAGATTCGGGCAGCATACTTCAGACAAAGGCAAGAGGTCGAGCGACTGAAAGCTCTATTGGAAGAGGCCCAGACCAAATATGCACAACTCGAATCCGACCTCGGGATTGCGCAAAAAGACACTCTCGACCTGCTCGACGAGTCGACGGAAGAACTGGAAGCCAACATCCGCCAAATCGACGAGATCAACCGCAAGGTCAGAGCGAATCTGGACAAAGACAAGGCCGAAACAGACGCCAACGACTACCGCGTACAATACGAGGCGCTGACAGCCGAGATCAACAGCATCCGGCAGCAAAAGACTGATTTGCTGACCACAGCTCCTTTGCCGCTAGCGGGCCTGTCGGTCGCAGACGGCGAGCTGATCTACAACGGCCAGAAGTGGGACAACATGAGCGGGGCAGATCAGCTCATCGTTTCCGCGTCAATCGTTCGCCGCCTCAAGCCAGATTGTGGATTTATTTTGCTGGACAAGCTCGAGCAGATGGACCTGGAGACGCTGAAAGAATTCGGCAAGTGGTTGGAACAGGAAGGACTGCAAGCCATCGCTACACGAGTCAGCACGGGGGATGAATGCTCCATCATCATCGAGGACGGATACGTCGCGGGACAGGAGCAAGTTTCAAAGCAGCAGCCCGCACCTACCGAAACGAAGACGTGGAAAGCAGGTGAATTTTGATGCAAGTCATCAGCGGTAAAGTTCAGAAGGCAAAAAAAGTGGTGTTGTATGGCCCGGAAGGGATCGGAAAATCTTCCCTGGCTGCCCAGTTTCCGCGTCCCATTTTCATCGATACAGAGGGCTCGACAACGGAAATGGACGTTGATCGCACGCCGAAGCCGACGAGCTGGGAAATGCTACGCCAGCAAGTCGAATGGGTCAAACAACAGGCGGGACGATATGGAACGCTCGTCATCGATACGATCGATTGGGCAGAAATGCTTTGCGTGGATAGTGTATGCGCTCGTCATGGAAAGAAGGGGATTGAGGACTTCGGCTATGGTAACGGCTACGTTTACACAAAGGAGGAGTTCGGACGGTTCCTCAACCTGCTCAGTGATGTCATCGAAGCAGGCATTCATGTAGTCCTGGTAGCTCATGCGCAGATCGTTAAGTTCGAGCAACCAGACGAAATGGGCGCCTACGATCGATACCAGCTAAAATTGGGCAAAAAGACGAGCTCACAGACCGCGCCGTTGGTCAAAGAATGGGCTGATATGGTCCTGTTTATCAATTACAAGACGTTCAGCGTTGCTGCTGACGATAAAGGGCGCAAGCACAAGGCGCAGGGTGGCGCGCGCGTGGTCTACGCTACACACCATCCAGCGTGGGACGCAAAAAACCGTCATGGGCTGCCGGATGAGTTTCCGTTGGACTATTCTCACATCGCACATATCTTCAACGGATTCGGAGCCTCATCTGCTCCGATAACATCAGCCACTCCTCCGCCAGTAGTCAATCCACCATCACAGCCTGCGCTGCAAGTCGGGGACCAGATGACTGGGGGGCAACCGCTACCACAGGTGCAGCAAACTTCACCAGAAGAAGCATTGAGTCCAACCGTCTCGACCAATATCCCTCGTTCGCTACGGGATCTGATGATACAACATCAGGTATCAGATAACGAGATTCAGATCGTGGTAAGCAAAAAGGGTTACTACCCGATGGATACACCGATTGCCAATTACGATCCTGGTTTTGTTGAAGGAGTTCTTGTGGGGGCATGGCCTCAAGTATTCAACATGATTCAGGAAACCAGAAATAATATGCCATTTTAACAACGGGAGGAATAACACATGAATCAAGTGGATAGAGAACTGGGTTGGGACGACGAGATTAAAAAGGACGGCGGGGAGTTTATTGTCCTCCCTGCTGGTGACTACAACTTTACAGTAACCAAGTTTGAACGTGGGCGGTTTGCAGGCAGTGAAAAAATGCCAGCTTGCAACCAGGCAAAACTTGAGCTGACGGTACATTCTCCTGAACATGGTGACGTCGTAATATTCCATAACCTCTTGCTGCACACGAAGACCGAAGGGCTGCTGTCGAACTTTTTTGCGGGGATCGGCCAGAAGAAGAAAGGTGAACCGTTGCGCATGAACTGGAACACAGTTGTAGGATCCAAAGGCCGATTGAAATTGGAGATCAACACATTTAGAGGCAAGGATAATGTGGAACGAACAAACAACCAAGTGAAGTCCTTCTATCCTTACGATGAGGTATTCGGTCAGCAGCCACAATATCAGCAACACCAGCAACAACCACAGTATCAACAGCAGCAACATTATCAAGCCCCATTCCCGGGTGGACAACAGCAAGGCGGCGGATTCACTCCGGGCCAGTTTTAGGAGGTCGTCATGGAACTTAGACCTTACCAACAAGCGGCGAGGGTTTCCATTCAAACCGAATGGAAAAACGGCGTGAAAAAGACCCTTCTGGTCCTACCGACCGGATGCGGTAAGACGATTGTTTTCAGCAAGGTGATCGAAGACCGTGTTAGGCTGGGCGAGCGTGTGCTCGTCCTGGCCCACCGGGGCGAGCTGCTGGATCAGGCAGCCGATAAGCTGGAAAAATCCACTGGTCTGAAATGTGCCAGGGAAAAAGCAGGGCAAACATCAGTCGGGAGCTGGTTTCGTGTTGTTGTCGGCAGTGTGCAAACGATGATGCGCGAAAAGCGATTGGATAAGTTTGAACGTGATTTTTTCGACACGATCATCATTGATGAAGCACATCATTGCATTTCTGACAGCTATCAGCGCGTCCTGCAGTATTTCGAGACGGCGAATGTTTTGGGTGTGACGGCCACGCCAGACCGTGGTGATATGCGGAATCTCGGTAGCTATTTTCAAAGCCTGGCCTTTGAATACACACTGCCGAAAGCGATCAAAGAAGGCTATCTCAGCCCGATCAAAGCGTTGACCATCCCCCTGCAGCTGGACTTGTCTGCAGTCGGGCAGCAAGCTGGAGACTTTAAATCAAGTGATCTGGGGACGGCACTGGATCCTTATCTCGAATCGATCGCGGCAGAAATGTGGCGCGTAGCGCGGGATCGTAAGATCGTCGTGTTCCTCCCCCTCGTCAAAACTAGCCAGAAGTTTACCAACATTCTGAATGCTGTAGGCTTCCGTGCGGCGGAAGTAAACGGCGAATCCCAGGACCGGGCGGAGATCCTGGCTGACTTCGATGCTGGCAAGTACAACGTCCTATGCAATTCCATGCTGCTGACGGAGGGATGGGATTGCCCCAGCGTTGATTGCGTTGTTGTCCTGCGGCCTACAAAGGTTCGCAGCTTGTACAGTCAGATGGTCGGGCGTGGTACCCGACTTCATCCTGGAAAAACTGAATTGCTGTTGCTGGACTTCTTGTGGCACACCGAGCGGCACGAGCTTTGTCATCCGGCGCATCTGATTGCCGAGAACGAGGAAATTGCCAAGGCCATGACCAAACAGATCGAGCAGGCCGGAATTCCTCTGGATCTGGAAGCCGTAGAGAAACAGGCAGCGGAGGACGTGATCGCACAGAGAGAGGAAGCCTTGGCAAAGCAGCTTGCTGAAATGAAGAAGCGTAAACGGCAGCTTGTAGATCCGTTGCAATTTGAAATGAGCATCCAGGCTGAAGACCTGGCGAGCTACGTGCCGTCGTTTGGTTGGGAAATGGCACCGCCGAGTGACAAGCAGATCAAAACGCTTGAGAAGCTAGGTATTCTGCCGGACGAGATCGATAACGCAGGCAAGGCAACTAAACTGTTGGAACGACTGGACAAGCGTCGGGAAGAAGGACTGACGACACCGAAGCAAATCCGCTTCCTGGAGCAGCGAGGATTTGAGCACGTCGGAACGTGGTCATTTGAAAATGCAAAGCGCCTGATTGATCGTATCGCAGCCAATGGCTGGCGCGTGCCGAACGACATCAACCCCAAAGAGTATCGCGGGGAGTGACCTTGTACGATTCAAACGCTCAACAGTGAATAGGAGGAAAACATGAACGCTTATAGATCGGTTCAATTGATGCGCAAGTATGCCAATTGCAAGAAATGTGGTAACGACAAAGTTGGCGACGGTGAAGGTACTTTGATCATTGAAGACAATATTTTCAAACGCAGTTGCAAATGTGGATGG
>DASQMM010000412.1:0-2897 GCA_035645495.1 Brevibacillus sp.
TACGCGAATCACGTGGATGATTTGACTGGATCAATTGAAGTGGGCAAAAAGGCCGACATCATCGTCCTGGACAAAAACCTGTTTGCCATCCCTGTGACGCAAATCAAGGATGCAAAAGTCTTGCTTACATTGGTAGAGGGAAAAGAAGTCTACCGCCGACAGGATAAAAAGTAGTCAAAAGAAAGAGGCCGTACCCGATCAGCAGATTTCCTGATTGAGGGTCAGCCTCTTTTTTTCGTCAATCTGTTTCCTTTTCAACTTTGACAACTTTTCCGGTATTCGCATTGATTTCAACTTCATAGACCTCGTTTTGCTTGGTGATGATAATGATCTCGTATTTCAGAATTCCGTCATCCCTGTCCAGGTCTATATGAACGATTCTGCCTGGTACCTGCTGCAGAGCAATGGACTTGGCCTGATCGATGCTGATTGTCGCCTGTGCGGTGATCGGACTCTTATTAGCTTGTTCGCTGGAACGGTAAGGGGCTGCTTGTCCCATTGCCATCGAACCACTTGATATGGCTAGAATCGTCAGTACGGTAAGGACCCAATTCTTTTTACTCACGGCCTATACTCCTTTACTGGGAAAATGTACTACCGCCTGTATTTTTTCCAAAAGGAGGGGAACTATTCAGTCCGAGTGGCTCGGCACTGAAATCCGCTGATTTGCACTTCACACGCTTCTCGAAAGAGGGCAGTTAGTTGATTGATCCTCTCGAGGGCGCTTTCTCCAGGCAAGGAATGCGTGACGATGATGCCGTGCAGCGTATAGAAAAGAATGTGGACATTTGTCAAAAGCCGCTCATCATTCTCCACAAAGGGCAACAAATCCTGAATGGCCTGCTTGAATTTCGCGAAGATTTCAAGTCGTATATGCTTGATTTCCAGCAAGGGTTTAGTCGCTTCATCGACGGGGGAAGATTTGACCGTAAAGATTAAGGGATACATGTTGCGATGGGTCAAACCAAAGCGGATTAACGCGAGACTGAGAGCAGTCAGTTTTTCATGGGGAAGCCCATCTCGTTCCATGATATCGTCCAACTGCTTTGTCAGTGCGTTCAGGATAGGGAGGGAGAGTTCGAGAAGGAGTACTTCCTTTTCTCTGAAGTAAATGTAGATGGCGGTATGCGAACATCCCGCTTTTTTGGCAATTTCGCGCATGGTCACAGCATCGTATCCGCGGGTCATAAACAGCTCTTCCGCCGCGGAGAGGATATTTCGTCTGGTTTCCTCGGCCTTCTTTCCTTGTTTTGTAGACATATCCCCGATCACCTCACTGTAACCTTCCCATGATGTTTAATTCCATCAACATACTAAAATCAAGAGTGAAAATCTTGATTCGAAAGGTTCATTCTGGGCCGTAAATATGGAAGAGATCTGCCGCTGTCGCTGGCAGATCCCGTAGTAAGTCCTATTTCCATAAGGAGATGCCTACGCTTTCCTCTTCCCGAGTGGCAATCTCGTTCATTTTATCTATTTCTACAATGCGAATCGCCCCTCTGTGGGAAAGCTCGATGATCCCCATTTCCTTCCACTTGTGAAGGATCTTGTTGACCGTGATGCGGGAGGCATCGATATAGCGGGCAAAGGAGGTTTGGTCGATCGGGACGTTTTCATTTTGATGGATCGAGTGTAGGCGGATCAGATAATGTGCCATTTGCTGCTCCACCGGACTGTCCTGAAAAGCAATCACCTCGGCCAAAAGGCGGACTTTAAAGATTTGCGAGTTGGTGAACAACACGGCTGCCTGGGGATGATCCATGCAGATATTGTTCAATGCTTCATCGGAAAAGTAGTACAAAATAGAGGGGGTCGTCGTAATGGCAGAGGTCAAGTAAGAACCCTTGTAGGCACCATGCTCACCTGACAGCATCCCGACAGGCACGTAATCTATCGTACGTTCATGTCCGTTGGCAGAAAGGAGGATGATTTTAAGGCCGCCGCGATCCAGGTAATAGAAGCCTTTTCCCTGCTCTCCCTGGCGATACACGACTGCATTTTTCTTCACCTCCATCTTCTGTCCGTACATCAGGTATGGAGACCACTGGTAGCGAAGAGTCGTCATGAATTCACTCCTTTTCCATGGATCAACGTGCGCAGATCGACGGGATTACCGGTTCTGTGTCAGGATACACGGTCGTACGCAGCAGGTCGGGGTCCTTGATGGTAAACGTCCGGTTTTGGAATTCAACCATTCCTTGTTCCTTCCACTGTCTCAAAATTTTATAGACCGTGATTCGAGTCAGCCCCGCGCAGTCAGCCAAATCCTGCTGGGTGAGAGGAACCTCGTAGTTTTTGTACTCCTCGCAGATATTCAGCAAAAGAGTAGCGATATGCTGTTCAGATGTAAGCGCCTTCATATTTATTGCAGATACGAGAGTCCGCATCTTTTGGTGGATTGTTTGTGTTAACAGGGTTAATAGCTCCGGCTGCACTTTCAGCATCTCTTGAAACTGACAACAGGAAAAATGGTAGACGACCGAGTTTTTGGCGGCAATAGCAGAAGTGAAATGCGTTTGCTGGTCCATGGATTGAATCCCCAGGATTTGTCCGGGAACGACAATATTGAGTAAGCGGTCGTTTCCCTTAACGGTTGTGGAAACAATCTTGACCAAGCCCTTATGGAGGTAGTAAAAGCCTTCTCCCATTGTGCCTTGCTTGTAGATGACCGTTTTTCGTTTCCAAAATTGTCTGGTTCCGTATTTCAGGAATGATTCCCACTTCGCGTCTGTTTCATAAGGAATTACCATAGAGAACACTCCTTCCACTTGGATTGAAGCCTCAAAAAAGGGTATTCAATTGTGCAGCAGACTACTTCCCTTGAATTTGTGACAATTGCTGCAGGTGCAGCGCCTCTTCCGTAACCTCATGAATCGAGGAAGCCAGTTCGACAATGC
>DASQMM010000413.1:0-4475 GCA_035645495.1 Brevibacillus sp.
AGTGAGGGAGCAGAGAACATGAACCTATTCCGCTTTCCGAATAGAAACAAGAATTTCGTATCTTCCAAAGCAAGGAATCATGACAAGTCTTCCCTATTCGCTCAAACAACAAGTCGTTTCAAAGGTTCCATCGCGAAAAAAATGATGTTATTTGGTCTTATCCTTGTTCTCATCATTCTTGGCGCTATGAACTACATAGCGATTTCATTATCGAAATCTACTTTAATGAGCATTACCTCGAACCAATCCATCATGCTGGCAGAGCAGCACGCCCAGAGCATGAATGACTGGATCAATTCGATACGGATCTCAGCAAAACAGACAGCTGCCAAGCGAATCATGCTGACGGAGATGGAGCCGCTTATCATGGAGCAATTCCGTCTGTTGGTACAAGAACACAAAGAGATTAGCAAAATCTATCTGATCGATGTCAGTACCGGGAAAATGCTATACTCCTTGACCGGGAAAACCGATTTTGATTTTAAGACGATGAAGTATTTCCAGGATGCGGTCAACTCATCGGACGCCGTCATGTCCGACGAGGAGATTGTCAAGGGAATCAACAAAAGCTATTTATATGTGGCATCCAAAGTAGGAGAGCATAATAGTAACGATACGCGCTTGCTGGTTGTCGGTTTCGATATGACTGAATTAATCGTCAAAGCGCAGGGAATATCGTTTATGAAAAATGGGCATGCCATGGTCATCCGCCCGGACGGCTTGGTTGTGGCTCATAAAAATCCAGAATTCAACAACGAATTGGTGCTGCAGGATCGTCCTGAATATGCTGATCTGATGGCAACAGCAAATCAACAAGTTAGCAACAGCTTGGTATATATGGATGAAGGAAAAGAATCTTTTGCAGCACTAGCCCCAATTCCCCTTTTGAACTGGAGCCTCGTTCTCACGACAGGTGTTGAAGAGGTGTACGGTGAGGTCAATACCATGGTGTGGTACTTTGTCTTGTTTGCCATTCCGATCGTCGCTGTATCGATGTGGCTCATCTGGTGGTTTTCCAAGCGCATCCGATCTTCCCTTTTCGCAGTCGCTCAGGATATGGATCGCATCGGTTCCGGTCATTTTGATGTGAACATCCAGGTGAAGGGCAATGACGAGTTGGCGATGGTTGGTTCCAAAATGAACGAGATGGCAGCGGAATTGCGCAAGCTGATCTCCCTGGTTCAGGGACAAGCTACCCAATTGAACGTGGCTACAGAGGAAATGACGCAATTCGCGGAGGACAATAAAGGCGCCATTCAAGTGATTACGAATAATATCTCCTCGATCGCACAGCGCGTTTCCCAACAGACGGATGAAGTACAGGCTACGGCTCAGACAGTCTCGGAAATCTCACAAGGCGTACAACAGGTGGCCATCGCTGCAGAATCGACCTCTGTCGCGACGACTCGGACGTTTGAACGGGCTCAGGATGGCATGAAGCAGGTCGGTAATGTTATTGGCACTGTCCGGCAGGCTTCCAGTGAGGTAGAACGTACGGCGAAGCAAATGCACAGTCTGCGTGAACGAGCACGGGAGATAACAAGCATTGTCGAGATGATTAGCAGCATCGCATCCCAGACGAATCTGCTTGCGCTCAATGCAGCCATTGAAGCTGCAAGAGCAGGAGAAGCAGGGCGCGGTTTCTCTGTAGTTGCCACAGAGGTGCGCAAGCTGGCGGAGGAAAGCAACCTCTTTTCCGATAAAATTGCCGCCATCGCACACTCGATCAATGACGAAGCCATGGAAATGAGCAAACACATGGACGAGATCGTCAGCATGGTCGGCGAAGGCTTGCAGTCCGTAGAGTCCGTAGGCGTTTCCTTCCAGAACATCGTGGCAGATATACAATCAGCAGCAGAGCAAAGCGAATCGATGACCGCGACTTCCGAAGAGATGGCGGCAGGCAACCAGGTCGTGACTGATTCCATTGAACGCCTGGCCGCCGTATCGGACGAAATCAAAGAGTCCATCAACGGAGTGGTGAAAACCGTTGATGAGCAGCTCCATTCGATCGCAAGGATCAACGAAAATGTGGAACAATTGAAAAAGATGGCGGATGACTTGACAAATAATGTAAGTCGTTTTGTCATCTAGGATAACCAGCTATAATGAAGAGTCCCTTCTGCAAAGTATTGCGGAAGGGATTTTTATGTACTATTACGGGGACCAAGAAGAGTTCGCTGAGGAAAAAGAGGAAAAAAGCGAAAGGCATTTGGGATCTTAACCGAGCCGGAACGGAAAAGGCGGAACACGATTTAGCGGCCAACCCTGAACCTCTTCTTCGAAGTGGCTGCTTTTGGCCGCGGTTCCGCCTTTGGAGTGGGAGGCGGCCAGGGATGACCCCCAGCAAAGATCCCAACCCACCTGAAGTGTTTTCCTCTTTTTCCTCTCCGCCACTACAGCACGAGGATCGCGGTCAAACTTTTTGTGAATATTTTCCTGTCGGGTTGGTGAGAATAAAACCATGAATGGAGGGAAGAGACTGTTATGAAACGGAAAGGGTATCTCGCTCTATGCATCATGATGTTGTGCACCATCTTTTCTCCTCAGGCTTTTGCAGCCAGTGAGAAGCCTGAACCCATGAATTTTGCGCCGAGTGCACGTTCTGCTGTTTTGATTGAAGCCGATACAGGGACCGTTCTGTTTGAAAAGAATGCGCACGAGAAGCTGCCGCCTGCCAGTATCACCAAGGTGATGACCTTATTGCTTATCATGGAGGCGATCGAGCGCGGAGAGCTGAAGATGACCGACATGGTGCGGACTAGCGAACGCGCAGCTTCAATGGGAGGATCTCAGATCTTCTTGCAGCCTGGCGAGGAAATGACCGTCGAAGATATGGTCAAAGGAATTGCCATTGCATCCGGTAACGATGCCTCTGTCGCGATGGCAGAGCATCTGGAGGGTACGGAAGAAGCCTTCGTCAAACGGATGAACGAGCGGGCCAAGGAATTGGGCATGAAAAACACTCATTTTGTCAATTCCAATGGTCTTCCTGCAGAGAATCATTACGCCTCTGCCTACGATATTGCCATTATGTCCAAAGAGTTGTTAAAGCATGAACAGATCACCAAGTTTACTGGAACGTATCAGGACTATTTACGAAAAGATTCTGAAAATCCGTTCTGGCTTGTCAATACCAATCGTCTCGTCCGCTTTTACCAAGGGGTGGACGGTTTGAAAACAGGCTATACCGGAGAAGCCAAATACTGCTTAACGGCGACAGCCAAGCGAAATAATATGCGCGTCATCTCCGTCGTCATGGGAGAGCCTGACGTGAAGACAAGAAATAACGATGTGACGACGATGTTTAATTATGCGTTCACGCATTACAAAGTCATGCCGATGTACAAAAAAGGAGAGACAGTCGAGCAAATTACTGTGGACAAAGGCCAACAACCCCAGCTGAACATCGTAACACCGCATGCCGTAAGCCTGTTGATGAAAAAAGGGGAAGCAGCGGAAGACTACCAAAAAGAGGTGGTCTTGAACAAAACGGTGAATGCGCCTGTTCAAAAGGATCAGGTAGTCGGCCATATATTTATTCGCTCCAAGGATGGCAATGAAGTAAGCCGCATCGACCTGTATCCGGAGCATGCAGTGAATGAGGCAGGCATGTGGGAGATTCTCAAGCGGACAACAAAGAAGGTGTTGCTTCGTTATTAGGCGGACGACATGACGACAGAAGCGCGAAAAGAATCGAGTTGCCTCGAAAGAAGGATTGTGGCTGCTCGATTTTTTTGTTCTTTTGTCGCCTGGCAGGAATTGGTTAAAGAAGAGAAGAATGAGAGAAAGACTACGGGATGAAGGAGAGTGTCAGCTATGAGTTTGCGCATCGCGATGGAGACCCGACAAGATGTCTTGGTCGTCCGTTTGCAAGGAGAATTGGACCATCATACTGCGGAGGAATTACGCAGCAAGATGGATGAAGCCCTACGTACCTCTTCCATTCGCCATATCGTGCTCAGCCTTGCCGATTTGGCGTTTATGGACAGTTCAGGAATTGGCGTGATCCTTGGCAGATACAAGCAGATTTCGGCCCGTTCGGGTGAAATGTACGTCTGCCGAGTCAATCCCACGATCTATCGAATTTTTGAGATGTCGGGATTGTTCAAGGTGATCAAGTTTCGTGAAAACGAGGCAGAAGCACTGCTGATCCTGGGGGTGGCGTAATGAAGGCACAACGCAATTTTATGACGGTTTCGTTTGCTGCGGTAAGCCAGAATGAGGCATTTGCCCGCGTAGCAGTAGCTTCATTCATTTCACAATTGGATATCACGATGGATGAACTGGAAGAGATCAAAACAGTCGTTTCTGAAGCAGTAACAAACGCAATCATCCACGGATATGACGAAAATCCAGAGGGTGTGGTACATATTTCCGTGCAGATCAATGATGGGGTTGTCGACGTCGTTGTAGAAGACCAAGGCAAAGGAATTGAGGATGTAGAGCAGGCGATGCAGCCGCTGTACACAACC
>DASQMM010000414.1:0-1999 GCA_035645495.1 Brevibacillus sp.
CGGCCTATCGATTGGGAAATGGAAGAACCGATTGGAAAACCGGTCACCTTTCCCGAATGAGTGATGCACATACGAGGAAACTGCCTATCGTGGACGGTAGGCGGTTTTTTACATAGGGAGAAATGTGTGAATGGAACTGGCGGAACTGTCGATAAAGGAAGTACGGGAAAAAATCGAAAAATTGGACGAAGTACCGAAAGATTTTCTAGAATGGATGAAAGCCGACCCGCGCAAAGGCGTTCAGGATCTCGTTCGTCAGATTGAGGCTGCTGTGGCGCGCCGGGAAAAGCTGGCTGCCATGTGGATGGAAATGACGCAATACGAGCAAGCCATGCGGGATCAAGGGCATGTCCATGTCTTTGGCGTCGATGAGGTAGGACGAGGCCCCTTGGCAGGACCAGTGGTAGCGAGTGCAGTATGCCTCCCAGCTGATTTTTACTTGCCGGGACTGAATGATTCCAAAAAAGTACCCGCGTCGACGCGAGAGGCCTTCTACGAGGTGATCATGCGGGATGCGCTGGCTGTCGGGATTGGAATCGTTGATGCTGCACGCATCGATGCCATCAATATTTTGGAAGCGACCAAAGAAGCGATGCATCTCGCTATCGAAAATGCAGGGCTAGCTCCGGATGTTTGTCTGCTGGACGCTGTTCAGCTGTCGGGACTGGCTTGCGCTCAACTTCCCATTATTGGCGGAGATGCCAAAAGTGTCTCGATCGCAGCGGCTTCCATCGTAGCGAAGGTTACTCGAGATAGCATGATGACAGAATATGCAAGTCAATATCCGGAATACGGGTTTGACAAACACGCGGGGTATGGAACAGCCGAGCATCTGGCTGCGATTCAGCGTTATGGACCTACACCGATTCACAGAATGACGTTTACGGGTGTCAAAGCTCAGGCGTAGCACCCTTTGTTTCACAGTCGTGAAGGAGGAGATTGATGATGTTTTCCCCCTCGCAGTTGCTGCAATCGATGACACAGCGTGCACCTGTAACTGCAGCTAAGCCTATTGAACTTGTCCCAGGCCAGGTTTTCAAAGGCACGGTCATCAAACATTACCCGAATCAAATGTCTTTGGTCCAGATCGGGCCCCTTCAGGTACAGGCAAAAATGGAGGCGAATTTGGAACCTGGACAGAAAGCCTGGCTGCAGGTACAGCCCTCCTCCGATGTTGTGACCTTGAAGGTGTTGGATACCCCATTGGAAGGCAGTGCCAAAGGAGGCGCCAGTCTAGAAGGTCTGATGCGCTCGCTCGGCTTGCCGGAATCAAAGGAGAGCCGCGCCATTGTCCAGGCGTTGCTGAACGCAAATCAGCCTGTCAGCAAAGAAACGGTGCAGGCTTTTATGGGAGTAGCGCAGAAGTTGGGAATGGATAATGCGACGATTCAGGCATTCATGACCGCTTTAAAGCGAAATCTGCCTTTGACAGCCGAGACGGTTGCTGGATTGAAGGCTTTTTTCTCCGATCGTCCTATGAGTCAAGTCATGCAGAACTTTTTGCAGCAGGCAGCGCTTTTTCTCGAGGCGAATGGAGAGTCGGCTCGTACTACTGGCTCCGCCATACCGGGGAATTCAACGCCAACAGCACCAGGAGGGCAAACGCCTGGACAAGCGATGCCAACCCTTATAGGAGACGCACGCCAGCTGGTAGGTCAATTGCGGGACAAGCTGGCGACACTGCCTGTGCTGCTGGGCCTTGAGGGAATGGAGGCCAATGAGCAGACTGCCTCTTCGCAATCTTCCGGGAACCGCCAAACCGCAGCAGGACAAAACCCGCATGCAATGGTTCAGCAGCCTGTGACGACTGCATCAGGACCACAAGCGGCTGCAACTGCGCAAGTGTCCTCATCCAGCCAGCCTTCTTCGCAAATCACTCCCAACCAGATACTTGCGGGAGATCAGGGAAATGGGACTGTTGCTCGTGAGGTTCTCACCGACGCTCGTCAGACGAGTACTCCTCTCCAATCACAGCAGATGGCAGCATCTCCGCTAGAGG
>DASQMM010000415.1:0-5061 GCA_035645495.1 Brevibacillus sp.
GGGCACCGGAACGGGTAAATCTCTGGGGTATCTCTTGCCAGGAGTGATCTGGGCGAAGCAAAACCAACAGCAGCTTGTGGTAAGCACAAACACGATTCAATTGCAGGAACAGTTGTTTCACAAGGAAATGGCTGCCTTGCAGGAAGCGCTGCCTTTCCCGGTCACGGCCGCTACGCTAAAGGGGAGAGGAAATTATCTCTGTTTGCGAAAATTTGAACAAGCGCTTGAAGAGCCGATTGAAGGAAGCAGTCAGGAGCTCCGCTTGGTAAAAGGACAAATGCTCACCTGGTTGACGCAGACCAGGACCGGTGATGTGGAAGAGTTGAGCTTACCGGCGGCAGGTCAGCTTTTCTGGCAGCAGGTAAAAAGCGATACGGGTTCTTGCCTCAATCGGGCCTGTCCGTGGTTTAGCCGCTGTTATTACTTCCAGGCCAAGGACCGTGCAAGGGAAGTGGATGTCATCATCGTCAACCACGCCCTTCTGATCAGCGACATGCAGGCGGAAAATCGCATCCTGCCACCCTATGAGGTGGCGATCATTGACGAGGCTCATCACCTGGAGGAAGCCGCGACACAGCATCTGGGCAAGCATTTGTCGACCACAGAGCTATTATTTTTAATGGATCGCGCCGCTGTGGATTCGGGAAGCTTGCTGCATCGATATGTGGAAGAATTAACCGTATCCTATCCAGAGACCAAGGAGATGGGAGAAAACTTGCTTGCAGAGCTGGGCAAGGAAATCTCTCCGCTGCGCGAACGTGTGCAGAAGTGGACGACGTATGTGTATGATTGGGCGTCCAGACGGGCAGAAGAAACCACGGATGCTGGCCGGGAAACGGTTCGTTACCGGACTGAGATGTTTACCGGGAAAAGTGAAAAGATCAAAAGGGAAACCCGCAAGATCATCGAAGAGATGAGTGGGATTTCCAAATTATGGGACCAACTCTGGCGACTGTTGAACAAGGAGGAGAAACCTTCGTTCTCCTTGCGCAGCCTGCGGACCGATCTGCATGGTCTGATGCAGGAGTGGCAGCAGGGGATGGAGGGACTGCACTTCTTCCTGTTGGAGCAAGATCCGCAATACGTCTACTGGATGGAAGTAGAGTCCAGGATGGCGCGCAAGCAGGTGCACTTTTCAGCAGCGCTGCTCCAGGTTTCCGAAGCGTTGGCCGAGCCTTTTTTCGCTGAAAAGCGAAGCGTGATCCTGACGTCAGCCACCCTTACAGTGAAGAACAGCTTCTCCTACTGCCTGAGTCGTTTTGGCTTGGATTTGCTGCCGGAGGAGCGCGTACGCACACTAGTCCTTCCCTCGCCGTTTCACTATGAGGAGCAAGGACTCCTGCTAATCCCGTCGGATTTTCCACTGCCGGGAAAAGAGAGCGAGCAGGCGTATCTGGACGCAATCGTACAAGGCTGTCTGGACGTCGTTTTGGCAGCCCAGGGAAGAACGATGCTGCTTTTTACTTCCCATTCGATGCTTCGTTACGTGTACCAGGCAATGAAAGAGCGGCTGGCTCACGAGGAAGTCCCTTATGTGCTGCATGGACAGGGGATCGACAGCAATAATCGCAGCAAGCTGATCCACCTATTTCAGACCATGGAACGAAGCGTGCTCTTCGGAACCAGCAGCTTCTGGGAAGGTGTGGATATACCGGGAGAAGCTTTGAGCTGTCTGGTGATTGTCCGCTTGCCGTTTACGCCGCCTCATCATCCGGTATACCAGGGCAGGGCAGAACTGTTGAAAGCCGCGGGAAAAAACGCGTTCATGTCGATTGCGCTTCCCCAAGCGGTCATTCAGTTCAAACAAGGTGTTGGGAGATTGATTCGCCATCATCTCGATCGGGGAGTTGTGGTGGTATTCGATACACGCATTGTCGAGTCTCGTTACGGCCGCACTTTTTTACAGTCTTTGCCGCCTTTTCAAATTGAAAGCGGACCTTGGCCTACGCTTCGCCAGCAAATTCCCGCCTTTTTGGGTATGCTACCCTTGTCAGACTCATAAAATGAATCGATAGTCTCGCAAGGATTTAGGTGATAAAATACATGGTAGGGAAAACGGGATGGACGTGCTTGTGCCTTGTTATAAGCGCGATGCTGATGTTCGGTTGTTCATCCATTGACAGTCATCTGCAAGAAGTGATCAAAGTCGATGATCCGTTCGCGAGTGAAGACGAGCGGGATTTTACCGGCATGGTGGTTACTTATTTTGCTCTTCCGCATGGCGAGAGCACATTGGTTCGCTTGCCGCATCCGGAAGCCAAGACCGTTCTGATTGATACAGGCAGCGAAGAAGACTGGCCGATATTGCAGGAGAAATTGCTCGAACGCAAAGTGACCCGATTGGATTACGTCGTTCTCACCAACGACCAGCCGGAACAATCAGGGGGTTATCCGCTTTTAGCCAATGACCTGCAGGTGGATACGCTGGTTATGCCGAAGCTGATCGAGAACGTGATTCGTCACGCCATTTCCCTCAGACCGGACCAGAAGCGGCTGGTATTGGTAGAAAATGAAGTTCTTTCGCTCGATGAAACTGTTTCCATGAAGGCTTTATCGCCTAATGAGCCGTTGTTTTTGTCGCCCCAAAACAATTCACTTGTTTTTTCGCTGCAGCAAGACCAACTGCGTTTTTTGTTTACGAGCGGAATCAATGAACAGGCAGAAGAACGGCTTCTGGAGCGCCATCCGGAAGATTTGCAGGCTGCTGTTCTGAAAGTGGGAGACCAAGGGAGCAATCAGGGTTCTTCTCACCCTTTTTTGACAAAGGTGGATCCCCAGATTGCGATCATCCAGACAGGAAAATCGCGTGACCAGATGAAAGACTCTCAGACAGAAGTGCTGGAGAGGTTGGGCGAGTCATGGGCAGAGACCTATGTGACCGGCCAGGACGGCACGATTACCATCTTGTCGAATGGCAAAAATTATCGTGTCTTGAAGCAGCAGTAAAGAAGGGGGATAGACCGTACGTGGCAAAACATGAAAAGATTTCGGAGGCGGTCGTTCGTCGCTTGCCGATCTATCTTCGGTACCTCTCCTATTTGCAGCAAGTGAATGTTACGACCGTATCCTCCCAACAAATGGGGATGAACTTGGACGTAAATCCGGCGCAAATACGAAAAGACTTGGCCGCGTTCGGAGATTTCGGCAAAAAAGGGATCGGCTATGATGTCAATTATCTGGTGGAGAACATACGCCAAATTTTGAAGCTCACGGAAGAGGTCCGAGTGGTGCTTGTCGGAGCGGGACACCTGGGACATGCTATCAGCAATTACAACGCGTATATGAAAGACAATATGCGGATCGCTGCCATCTTTGACAGTGATCCACAGAAATGGGGCAAGGAGGTAGCAGGACTCAAGATCCAACCGATGGAAGAGATGGCTGAAACCATTCAGGCCAAGAACATCAAGCTGGCCATTATGACCATCCCGGCGACGGCTGCCCAGACGGTATGCGATCAATTGATCCAGGCGGGGATCAAGGGAATCCTGAATTTTGCCCCAACTACCATTCGCGTCCCCAAAGAGGTGCGGGTCCATTATGCGGATGTGACGTCCAACCTGCAAAGCTTGGCCTATTACCTGACATAGAGAACGGAGTGTACGTATGAAGAAGACAATTTTAGTTCACGCAACGGTTATCACAGTAAATGAGAACAATGAAGTCATTCTGGATGGCGCGGTTGCGTTTGAAGATGGAAAAATCACATATGTCGGCCCGACGCCAGAGGATTTGTCAGGCTATGATGAGGTATTGGACCAAAAGGGGGACTACGTACTGCCAGGTCTGATCAATACTCACGGTCACGCTGGCATGTCTTTGCTCCGCGGATATGCGGATGATTTGCCTTTGCAGCAATGGCTGGAAGAAAAAATGTGGCCGCTGGAAGCCCAGTTTACGGCAGACCACGTCAAATGGGGCACTCACCTGTCATTGATTGAGATGATCCGTACGGGAACAACCACTTTTGTCGATATGTACGATCATATGGATGAGGTGGCCAAAGCTGTTGATTCTTCCGGCATGAGGGCCAGACTTTGCCGCGGCATGATCGGATTGTGCTCGGAAGAAGAGCGCCAAGCCAAGCTTGAGGATGCCACAAGATTTGCAAAAGACTGGAACAACCAGGCAAATGGACGGATTACCACCATGATGGCACCCCATGCTCCGTACACCTGCTCGCCGGAGTTTATCACACAAATTATAGAAAAAGCGGACGAACTGTCTGTGCCGCTTCATATCCATATGTCAGAGACCGCGTTTGAAGTCGCACAAAATGAACGGGATTACGGCCTGCGCCCTGTAGCGCATCTGGAAAAGCTGGGGATGTTTTCACGCCCGACATTGTTGGCCCACGCGGTGCATTTGACGGATGAAGAGATCGATGTATTGGCAAAATACCAAGTAAAAGTTTCGCACAATGTGATCAGTAATCTGAAGCTGGCGAGCGGTGTTGCGCCCGTTCCGAAAATGCTTGCAAAAGGCGTCAGCGTTTCCTTGGGAACAGATAGCTCGGCGAGCAACAACAACCTGAACTTGTTTGAGGAGTTGAGGCTTGCGGCTATTCTGCATAAGGGAGTAAACAACGACCCTGTTGCTGTGCCTGCAGATACGGCTTTGCGCATGGCAACCATTCTTGGTGCGGACGGTGTTTTCCAAGCGGATACTCTTGGTTCCCTCGAGGTCGGAAAGCAGGCGGATCTGATCGTGCTTGACAGTCATCAGGCGCATTTTCATCCTGCACACGAACCAGTCTCCCACGTTGTGTACGCCGCAAATGGCCGCGATGTGAAGGACACCATCGTTGCAGGAAGGTTCCTGATGCGCAACCACGAGCTGCTGACCATCGACGAGGAAAAAGCGATCTTTGAAGCAAACAGCTTGTTCCAGCAGTTGAAACGATAAAGAGAAAGAATACTCCTGCCAGGTGTGGGGCAGGAGTGCCAAGAAGTAGGTGTAGGTAGGGGAATTTGTTGAAGCTGTTGTGCCGTGCTCATTTTCGCCACAGTTCTGTCAGGGATCGGTGGCGAAAATGCAGTGTGGGTGTGTGAGTCAGGTTGC
>DASQMM010000416.1:0-2417 GCA_035645495.1 Brevibacillus sp.
AGAAAGCCTTCCCCAGCAAAAAACCCCAAAGGCGAAGCCCAAAAAGTACATGCTGAGCGTCAGTTGGATCATGTTGCTGCTTGCTTGCAGATGTTTGGCTATATCCGGTAAGGAAGGTGTATAGATCGTCTCGCTAATTTGCGGGAAACCCACAAGAACAATGAACAGAAACAAAGATGGTGTTGAGATTTTTCTTTCCACAGCGAATCCCCCTATCATTTACAAAAACCTCAATCAGCTGGGAAAGAATTACGGAATCGGGGGTTTACATTTGATCAATCTGGCAAATGAGAGCATCGGAAATCACCTTTTTTCATACAGATAGGGGGAGTTTTGTATAGAGTGAATTGTAGCAGAATTTATGAAAAATACCTAACCTCCGACTTGGAAAAATTACCCTCACGTGTTATTATTTTTGTAATCTATTTGAATGGAAAGGAACCATCGCACGTATGCCAATAACTACTTTGTAATGGATCGCAACTGGATAGCATTACCCTCGAAAAACAGCCTTGTTTTTCTCCCGGGGGTAGTCTGCCCATTTTCCCATTACAAAGGAACGTGACGATATCTGTAGAGTGGACACTTACGGAGACTCGCCCTTTGGGTGAGTCTCCTTTTTGGTTGGTTCACCCTGCAAGACATTCAAATAGGCCATCGCGTTCCTTTATCTACTCGTGAGGTGAAGGATATGCATACCATCGAGCTTCACTGGACGCTGCAACCCCCGGTGAACACCGTCAGCAGCATCGAACGCCATTGCAAAAACTGCGGAAAAACCGTCCGCTTTACCGATACCGCCGTACGCCGCCACAACGCCAACGGAAAAAACATCTACCGCTTTTCCATCTACAAATGCGAAAAGGGGCATACGTGGAACAAAAAGCTGGCTATTTACAAGTCGTTCACGGAGCATGTGGAGGTTCTCGAAGAGGAGCTTTCCATCGACATCATGGAACCCAAGCAAATCAACATCCTGGACTATCAGGTGAACGGGATCAAAGAAGTGAAGATCATCATCGACCATGCGGATAGCCGCTCTCGTCTCGATAAACTGCTTGCCGAACAGCTTGTCGGCTGGAGCCGTACGCAAATTGCCCAACGCATCAAGGCGGGACACATTCGGCTGAATGATCAGCACGTCAAGCCGGGTGCAGTCGTGTACACGAATGACTGCATCATGATATGGATTGACTAGCACAAACGGGGATGTAGCAGAGTCGTCATGGACTCGCACATCCCCGTTTTCCATGCAGTCTGCTAAAAACAATTTTGCAAAAATGTGAAAGGAAATGGAAAAACATTCGTTTTACTTGATGAACATGGCTAAAAAGGCAATCGCTGCGCAGCAAGCCTTTTGCATGGGAGGTAGAGAAAACATGCAGGATGATAACGAGCTCGTTCGCCTGGTGCTAGGGGGCAACCAGCAAGCCTATGCACGACTTGTCGACAAGTATAAAGGGAAAATATTTGCCCACCTCTACCGGATGATTGGTCAGAGGCAGGATGCTCAAGATTTGGCCCAGGAGGTTTTTACAAAAGCGTATTTCAAGCTGGA
Organism: Brevibacillus sp.; assembly: GCA_035645495.1. Taxonomy (GTDB): domain Bacteria; phylum Bacillota; class Bacilli; order Brevibacillales; family Brevibacillaceae; genus Brevibacillus. Next base: position 1,559 of record DASQMM010000416.1, read on the forward strand.
TACATTTCATCCGGACGGCAATTTTTCAGCGTGGCTCTATCGGGTAGCTGCCAACCACTGTCTGGATGAGCTAAGACGGAGAAAGCAGACCGTCAAAACGCTTGGCGAAGAAGTCGAACTGATCGATGCAAAGACACCAGAGGACGAATTTTTGCAAAAAGAACAGAAGCAATTGCTTCTCCGCCAGATGAAAGGCCTGGAAGAGGAATATCGGTCGGTGCTTGTCCTTCGGTACATCGACCAGCTCAGCTACAAAGAAATCAGTAAGGCGCTGGAGCTACCCACGACGACTGTCCAGATGAGGCTCCATCGAGCGCGAAAAAAGCTGCGAGAAGGCTTGGAAAAAGGGGGGGCTTCCTTGTATGAAATGCCACAAATCTGACCAGTTGAAGCCGTATTTCGACGGGAAGCTCTCTTCGCTGGAGTCAGCAGAGCTGGAACAGCATGTCGATTCATGCATCTCTTGCCAAGAAGAACTGGTTCGCCTCATGGAGGGGACTCCTGAAGCGGAAGAATGGCTGGCAGAAGAGCTACTCTCTCCTCATTTTACGGAGTTGGTCATGGGGGATATTGCACGGCAAGCGAAAAGCATGCACAGGAAAAGTACATGGAAGAAAAGGAGCCTTGATATCATGAAGAAAACAGCAATTGCCGTAGCAGGGCTTGCGGCTGCCGTTACATTCGGGACGATGGTATCACCTACGTTTGCCAATTACGTAAACAGTTTATTCAATACCATAAATCAAGCGGACGGCGGCATGAAAAATGCGGCGGTCGAAGGCTACGTCCATGAAGTCAACAAGAAGGTGTCAGACAACGGGATCACCGTAACCGTCAAGGAAGTGTTGGCCGATCCGAC
>DASQMM010000417.1:0-2556 GCA_035645495.1 Brevibacillus sp.
AGAAGCGACGGGTCCCAGCAGAATGGTCGTCTGCGCTACTTTTTGCCGCAAAAAATCTCCCATGACATGCGCTCCCCGCACGACCACCGGAACCTCTTCATGGCTGAAGGTGATCAGCACAAGCCGGAAATACGGGGGATATCCGGTCCTGCGACGCTGCAGCATCTCGTCTTCATAAAAGGCAGGATAATCGTGTCTGGTGGCGTGCTGGATGCTGTAGTGCTCTGGGTTGTAGGTCTGAATGACCACATCCCCCTCCAGCTCGTGGCGCCCCGCCCTGCCGCCGACCTGCGTCAGCAGTTGGAAGGTTTTCTCCGCTGCGCGAAAATCCGGCAGGTGCAAGGAGGTATCCGCTGCTATAATGCCTGCCAGCGTCACACGTGGAAAATCCAGCCCTTTGGCGATCATCTGGGTCCCGAGCAGAACATCTCCTTGTCCTTGGCGGAACTTGCTCAACAGCTCTTCATGGGAGCCTTTTCGCGAAGTCGTGTCCACGTCCATGCGAATGACGCGAATGCCTGGGAAAAGCTTTGCCAGCTCGGCTTCCACCTTCTGCGTCCCTGTCCCGAAGAAGCGGATGTGCTCGCTTTGGCACTCCGGGCAATGCGAAGGCTGTGGAATCGTATATCCGCAGTAGTGGCAGCGCGCCGTATGATTGCTTTTGTGATAGGTAAGCGATATGTCGCAATGGACACAGCGCATCGTGTAACCACAAGAACGACACATGACAAACGTGGAAAAACCGCGTCGGTTCAAAAAGATGACCATCTGTTCCTGCTTATTCAGCCTGTCCGCGATCATTTCATGCAGAAGGCGGCTGAACATGGAGCGGTTCTCGCTGTGCAATTCCTCGCGCATATCGACGACGTGGACTTGCGGCATGGGACGGTTGCCCACCCGATCCGGCATCTGGAGAAGCGTATACCTGCCGCGCGTCGCTAGCGCGTACGTCTCCAGTGCAGGAGTGGCGCTGCCCATCAAGAGGACCGCATTGTTCTCTTTGGCCCTCCACAAGGCGACTTCACGTGCATGGTATCGCGGCGTCTCTTCTTGTTTGTAGGAGCTTTCATGCTCTTCGTCGATGACGATCAGTCCGACATTTTGGAAAGGGGCAAAAATCGCGGAGCGTGCCCCTACCACTACTTTTACCTCTTTACGGATGATTTTGCGCCACTCGTCATACCGCTCTCCCTGCGACAATGCGCTGTGCAAAACGGCCACATCCGCACCAAAGCGCGCCTTGAAACGCTCTACCATCTGCGGTGTCAGCGAAATCTCCGGTACGAGGAAGATCGCTTCCCGCCCTCTCATCAGGGTATGCTCGATCGCTTCGAGGTACACTTCTGTCTTTCCGCTCCCGGTCACACCGTGAAGAAGATAGGATGCGTAGCTGGACTCCTTGATGGAACTGATGATGGGTTCCAGTACCTGGAGTTGCAGCGGGGTAAAATCGGGTTTCTTTTTCTCCTGAAAACGGCGATTCGCATATGGATCGCGGTAAATCTCGACCTGCTCGATCGCGATCCACCCTTTTGTCTCCAAGCTTTTCAGGGCAGAGCGGTTAATCCCGAATTCGTCACGCAGAGTCTGTACTGAGAAGGATTGCTCCGGGTGTTGAAGAAACACCTCCAACACTCTACGCATCTGCTCGGCACGCGCCGATAGGGAAGCCAGCGACTCCGACAATTGTTGGGGCGTCAAAAGACTTCTCACAAAGCTTTGCTGTTTCTTCGTAATCCGGTCCTTTACCTGGTATTCGATCGTCAGCAGACCACTGTGAATCCAGCCCGGCACGAGCACATACTCTTCCGGGAACTGCTTCTCCACCTCGGCAAGCGGCAATTGGCGCTTGCGGTACAGCTCCCAAAGAAGCCCCGACCTGGCGCATGTCTCTTCGTCCAATAGCTCGCTCGCTGTCAGCCATTTCTGCGCCTTGCCTTTAAGAACCGCCGGCAGCATCGCCTGTACAGCCGTTACCCAGGGACACAGATACTGCTTGGACATCCACTCGCTCATCTTCAGCAGTTCGGGTGTCAACGGAGGTGTGTCATCCATAACCTGCTCCACATCTCTGAGCCGATGAAGGGATTCATCCTGTCCGTCTTCCTCCGTGATTTCGATGACGTAGCCCTGCAGTTTGCGCGGACCAAACGGCACCACAACACGACTTCCAACCTGTATAAGCGGACTCAGCCATTCGGGTACACGGTAATCAAATGGCCGGTTGGTGCGACTTACCGGCACATCCACGATGACCTGGGCAATCATGACAGCTCACGCAGCGATCGCTGCTCCGACAAGAGAAGAATGGCATCCAGAAGCTTGTCCGCTACCGCACGCTTGCTCATTTTAGACAGCTCCACCTGCTCGCCGGAACGCGCCATCAGCGTGACGATGTTGGTGTCGCTGCCCATCCCGGCGCCTTCTGTCAGCACATTATTGGCGACGATCATATCCAGGTTTTTGCGCTCCAGCTTTGATTTGGCATTCTCTGTCAAATCCTGTGTCTCGGCAGCGAATCCAACCACGAACTGCTTGGTTTTTCGTTCCCCTATG
>DASQMM010000418.1:0-3351 GCA_035645495.1 Brevibacillus sp.
GCTGAACCAGCGAAACTTACTTCTCTTGCGGAGCGCTACGAGGGCTTGCGGGTGACAACGGAGGAGGTCAAAGGAGGCGCGCAGACCAATCAGGAGCCAGTAGCCATTATCGGCATGAGCGGGATGTTCCCGCAGTCAAAAGACCTGGAAGAGTTCTGGAAATACCTGGAGACTGAGACTGATTTGATCAGTGAAGTGCCGATTGAACGGTGGGATTGGCGTGATTATCATATCGATTACGTTGCTCCCTCAAGCAAAATCAAAACCAGGTCCAAATGGGGCGGTTATCTCCCTGAAGTCGATAAGTTCGACCCGCGTTTCTTTCATATTTCACCGTTGGAAGCGGAAATGATGGACCCTCAGCAGCGTCTGTTCCTTGAAACGGTTTGGAAAACAATCGAGGACGGCGGGTATAAACCCTCTGACTTCTCCGGCAGACGGGTAGGACTTTTCGCCGGCATTCAATTTAGCGACTACCAACAGCTTCTGGCCAGTCAAGGGGAGCTTAACGCGCAAATGGGTTTGGGCAACGAACACTCTATTTTTGTCAATCGCATCTCCTATTTGCTCAACCTGCATGGGCCGAGCGAACCGTACAATACGGCTTGTTCCAGTTCAGGCGTGGCTATCCATCGCGCAGTTCGGGCCATCCGCGGTGGGGAATGCGAACTGGCGATTGCAGGTGGGATCAGCTTGATGCTTTCACCATACACCATGATCAGTTCCGACCAACTGGGCATTCTCTCGCCTGACGGCAGATGCAAGACGCTTGACAAGAGCGCAAACGGCTATGTGAAGGGGGAAGGAGTAGGGGCTTTGCTGTTAAAGCCGCTTGGCAAAGCAATGGAGGACAGGGACCACATCTATGCGGTGATTAAAGGCACGGCCGTTAACCATGGCGGAAAAGCTGCCTCTTTGACAGCCCCCAATGCCGAGGCGCAAGCTGAGTTATTGGTCGATGCCTATCAGGATGCGGACATGGATCCCTCTACGGTCTCTTATCTCGAACTGCATGGCACAGGCACCGAACTGGGCGATCCGGTAGAAATTGAGGGAATCAAGAAAGCATTTGCAGTACTTGCCAAACGGCGAGAAAAAGTGATCAATCGCTATTCCTACTGCGGCATCGGTTCAGTGAAAACGAATATCGGCCATCTTGAACCTGCTTCAGGAATCGCCGGCATGATGAAAGTCATCTTGTCGATGAAGCATGAAAAACTGCCGGGAATTTTGCATTTAAATGAGCTTAATCCGTATGTTCAGATTAAAAACACGCCATTGTACATCGTCGAGAGGACGAAGCGCTGGGATAGGCTGACCGATGATCAAGGCCGCGAAATTCCGCGCCGGGCAGGCGTAAGCTCGTTTGGATTCGGAGGTGTAAATTCGCATATCGTATTAGAAGAATATACACCTCACATCACAAGAACAGCGTCAGAAAAGCAGAGGCCGTTAATCTTTGTCCTTTCCGCAAAAAATCAAGATAGGCTGAGAGTATATGTTCAGAGCATGCTTGATTTTCTGGAAAAGGGAGATCATCCGTCGCTTGTCGACCTTGTTTATACGCTGCAGGTGGGACGCGAGGAATGGAATGAACGCCTCGCTTGCGTAGTGTCAGACATCGATGGCTTGATTCGCCAATTGCAATCGTATCTGCAAAACAAACCGGCTCGGGAAGGAATCTACACGGGAACTGTCAAGAAAAAACAGGCCGAGACGGAAATCGATCTTGCAGTCGATACACCGCATTCCATTGCAGAGAGGTGGGTAAACGGAAGCCCTGTAGCCTGGGACCAACTTTACGCTGAAAAGCCGTACCGCCTTTCTCTGCCAACCTATCCATTTGCAAGAGAACGCTATTGGGCTGTCAAAGGCAACAAGCCAAATGTCATACCGACACAGTTTGCGACAGCAAAGGAACATTTGTCAGAGAGAGCTGGAAATGAAGGGAAACCAGCCAATTTCTTTGATGTTTTGCCGGGTTCGTCATCGGAAGTGGCCGTTGCCTTGCCGGACATTGCTCAACCTGGAGTGGAAACGGCAGGCTACGTGGACGAGTTGAAGCGAATGTTGGCAGGGATCCTCAAGCTGGATTCGGATGAAATCGAAGCTGACAAGGATTTTACGGAATACGGGGTCGATTCTATCGTTTCATCTGTCATTGTGCAACAAGTGCAGGAGCAATATTCGATCTCGATTCAACTGTCTGCTGTGGTCGAGTACCCCACACTGGCGGAGTTTGCAGCTTTTGTAGCGGATGAAGTAACGAGTCAAAGGCCTGGGGCCGCCACTGTTGCGAAAACGGTCAAAGTCCAACCGACACGGCAGACTGCAGCTAAGCTGCCACCGGAATTGATTCCGCTAAATCTTGGAGGGCATTACCATAATTCATTCTGGGTGCATGGCGGTCCCGGCTTGGCAGCGTTCTACACGAGCTTATCCCAAGCGCTTGGCAAGGATTATCCATTCTACGTTTTTCAAGCGAAAGGCGTGGACGGGAAGACAATGCCGCGCGATTTTGAAGAAATGGTTACCCATTACATGCATTGCATCCGGATGGTGCAGCCAAAAGGGCCTTATGTCATCGGGGGGTACTCGTTCGGTGGACTGGTTGCCTATGAAATGGCACAGCGTTTTATCCTTGAGGGCGAAAAAATGGCCCACCTTGTTATTTTTGATACATTTCCTTGTGATCCTGAGGCCAATGCCATTTTCTATTCCAACAGTGACCCGCATAATGCTTTCTTCAAATTAATGATGGGAAATGAATTTGCCAATGCAAGGAAAAACCGCACCGCATTGATTCTGCCGAAGGATCTCGACGGCGTACATCCTTACCTCCACATTGCACATATCGCAAAATTAGCCAAAGAAAGAGGGAAGAGCCCTTTAAATACGGAAGATATTTACAACTATATCGCAGGAGCTTGCCGTTTAAACGATTATGCAGGATCGACTTATGACAGTTACAGACCGCAGCCCTACAGTGGCTCTGATGTTCTGTACTTCAAGGCAACGGATGGATTTGTAGGGAAGGACAACTGGATGGGATTGGACCCTTATCATGTATATGGCTCCTACGACTATACGGGCCCATGGAGAAAATTGGTTAAAGGGAATCTCAATATCGTTGAGGTCCCGTGTGACCATTTTAATATTCTCGAAGAACCGTCATTGTCGATCGTGACGAAAAGTGTGAGGTCCATCCTTTCATGATTTGATGTACAAAATGCAGTCAGAGAGCACCCCGATTCTGCTCGGGTGCTCTCTGAGGCGTTTCAACAATGGGGAAGGGGAGAGCCAGTTGATACAAGTAGATGACTTGCATTTTACATACCCGGGGAAAGGCCA
>DASQMM010000419.1:0-1825 GCA_035645495.1 Brevibacillus sp.
TGGTCGCGTCCGCAAATCAAAAAAATCGGCAAGCATATCTTCTGCCGATAAAAAGCAGGCACTTGTGATACCCTATCAGGCTGTCGAGACGATCTCGACAGCCATTTTCTATCTATACAAAAAAGCATCCCTACCTATCACTTCGTGGTGATAAGGGATGCTTTTTAGTTATCCAGCCGGCTTACACTCGCTGTCCTTGCATATGTTCCGCCATTTTCGCAAAACGTTCTTCCGGTTCCGTGGTTCCGCACACGCCGCATTGCACCATAAATGCTTCACCCTTGTACGGCTGATGAAACAGGTCCAGCTCTTCCGTCTTCAACTCTGCTACCACCTCTCCCGTCTGCGGATCGAGACGCATATAGCGCGGGGTTTGTTCAATAACGGTGAACCTCATGCGATTGGACTTACAGGTAGGACAGAGCAATGGTCTGGTCATGATTGCCACCTCCCAATAATGTTCACCGATTAGTTTCCTACCAGAAGAGGAAAGCTATACCCACATCCCCCTACCATATTGGGGAGACTATTCGGAGATTGCTGGAGGAACCTGCATGAATCAACGTCTCTTTTTCTCGTTGATCGCAGCGAGTCTGGTGCTTGCCGCGTTCGCCCACTATTTTACGGATCATGCCATCTTTCAATTCGTGACTGCAGCACTGGCCATCGTTGTCCTCGCCGCTTGGTTGGGCAAATCGACAGAGAGCGTGGCCCATTATGCCGGTGACCGCATCGGCGGCTTTCTCAACGCCACATTCGGCAATGCCGCAGAGCTGATCATCTCGTTTTTCCTCGTGCGTGATGGCTTGTTTGAAATGGTAAAGGCCTCCATCACCGGTGCCATAATCGGAAATATGCTTTTGGTACTCGGTCTCAGTGTGTTGCTCGGCGGCCTCAAGTACAAGGAACAGAAATTCAATGCGAAGCTTGCCGGGCACAACGCCTCTTTGATGATTTTGGCGATCGCAGCATTGTTCATTCCCGCCGTCTTCATGCGTGAGCTGCCCGCAGTGAAGATCGAATCACTGAGCATCGTTATCGCCGTTCTGCTCATTATCGCCTATGTGCTGTGGCTGATTTTTTCCATGGTCACGCACAGCGATTTTTTAAGCGATATCGATCCGCAAGAAAGCGAACCGCTCTGGTCCAAAGGCATTTCCATTTTGATGCTTGCCTTGTCCACGGTTTTCGTCGCCATCGTCTCCGAATGGCTGGTGCACGGTGTGGAGTATATCTCTCACACCTTTGGCTGGTCTGATCTCTTCGTCGGCGCCTTCGTGATCGCGATTATCGGGAATGCGGCAGAACACAGCGCCGCGGTCCTCCTGGCTGTGAAAGGAAGAATTGGCGGCGCTGTAGAAATTGCCATCGGCTCCAGCCTGCAAATCGCTCTCTTTGTGGCTCCTACGCTGGTGCTGGTCAGTCTTTTGATCGGCAAGCCGATGGACTTCGTCTTTACCCCTTTTGAACTGGCCGCGATTGCAGCAAGCATTCTGATCACGATCTCCATTACACGTGACGGAGCGACCAACTGGTTTGAAGGAGTTCTGCTGTTGACCGTCTATATCATCCTGGGCACTGCCTTTTTCTTCGTCTGATATCAGGGGGCCTGGTATCGACTAAAATACCCCCAGCATATGCAAAAACACGACTACGATAGCAATCGGCGCTGCGAAGCGAAGCAGGAACAGCCAAAGCAGAAACAGTCTGCGGCCCCAGGTAGAGCTGACTTGCAATTCGCTTTGCAGCACCTCCCGCTTGATCTTCAAGGGAACGAATACGGCGATCAGCAATGCGCCTAGGGGCAGGAGGATATTGCTCACCA
>DASQMM010000420.1:0-2049 GCA_035645495.1 Brevibacillus sp.
AATCAATTCCTTGGCCCATTGGTAGAATTCGTTTTTCAGCCAGGTACGGGTAGGAACAGGGAAGCCCAGTTTCTTTTTTGATTTGATTTCCGCAGGCAAGAAGTCCTTCATGGCTTCGCGCAACACATGCTTGGTCGTGCCATTGGCGATCTTGTACTTCGTAGGAATCGTCGCCGCGAATTCAAACACCTTTGTATCGATAAACGGAACGCGCAGCTCCAGCGAGTTGGCCATCGTCATCTTGTCAGCCTTCATCAGGATGTTGCCGCGCAGCCAGGTATGAATATCCAGATACTGCATTTTAGTGACGTCATCATACTCGCTGGCCCGTTTGTAAATTTCCTTGGTGATCGAAAACGGCGAGACGTAGGAGCTCGAGTTGGCAATATCCTCCATAACCACACGTCTTTTCATTTCTTCGCTGAAAATCAGGGCATTGCCGAAGAAGCGCTCTTCCACGGTTTTTGATCCACGGATAAGGAAATTTTTTCCTTTTACCTGATCCGGCAGATGTTCAGCAAAGGATCCGATGGAGTGGCGCATCCAGCCGGGCATTCCGGAAAACATTTTCAGGGACTGGGGCTCGCGGTAGATGTTGTAGCCGCCAAAAAATTCGTCGGCCCCTTCACCTGACAAGACGACAGTCACATGCTCGCTTGCCAGCTTTGCCACGAAGTAGAGCAGAATCGCAGATGGGTCTGCGACTGGTTCGTCCTGATGCCAGATGAGTCTGGGCAGTTCATCCATGTACTGCTGGGCATTGACGACCAGCTCGTGATGTTCCGTGCCGAGAAAAGAAGCGGTCCGTTTGGCGAAGTCCAACTCGCTGTATCCGGGAATATCCGAGCCGACGGAAAAGGTTTTAACAGGTTCAAACGTGCGCAGCATGGCTACGATGCTGCTTGAATCTACACCGCTGGAAAGAAAGGCTCCCCGGGGCACTTCACTGATTCGATGCTTGTCGATGGATTCCAGCATGATGTTGCGTGTGCCCTCGACAAAATAGGAAAAGGATTTGCTCTCATCAGGCTGAAAGTGAACGTCCCAGTAGCGTTCCAGGGTGATTTGATCCTGTTCCACAATGAACGAATGGGCAGGGGGGATGCGATAGATCCCCTTGTACATCGTTTCGGGATCAGGGACGTATTGAAAGGTAAGATAGTGATAAAAAGCTGTAGGATTGACTTCGCGCTTCAACCCTGGCAGCTCCAGAAGGCTTTTGATCTCGCTTGCGATCCCGATGGAATCTGCGGTTTCAACATAGTAAAGAGGCTTGATCCCGAAGTGGTCGCGCGCGCCAAACAGCCGTTTTTTGCGTCCGTCCCAGATGGTAAAACCGAACATGCCGCGCAGATGCTTCGGCGCATCTGTCCCTACTTCTTCGTACAGGTGCAGGATCGTTTCAATATCTGAATCGGTTTGGAAGATGTGTCCGGAATCCTTCAACCATTGCTGCAGTTCTTTGTAGTTATATATTTCTCCATTGCCGATAATCCACATATCACGCGTCTCGTTGAACAGGGGTTGATGCCCGCCTTCCACGTCGATGATGCTTAAACGACGAAAGCCCAGGGCGATGTTTTCTTCGAGATGAAAACCATCGTCGTCTGGACCACGGTGCAGGATAACACCTGTCATCGCGCTGATTGTTTCTTGTTGAACAGGCGCTTGCCGCTTGTTATAGAGCGATACGATTCCACACATATGAAATGACTCTTCCTCTCACTGATTGCTCTTGCTAACTCTATCATAAGACCGAGTGCCAGCGCAATCTCTCCAAATGACCTGAAAATGTCGGAAAATCGATGGGTAAAAGGGCTTTCTACTTCCTATTTTTGTCCCTGGAAAACGAGATAAACTTCGATTTGAAAAGAAGTTTTCGACACGGGACGGGGGGAGCAGGTTGACGATCTTAGGTGCGGGTATTTCGCTGGTTGCAGGCTATTTGCTGGCAGCGTATCTTCATTCGGCATGGATGCTTGCTGCGGCAGGCATCTGGCTGTCTGTATGTAGATTGGTTCCCCAGCCCAACCGTCGCTGGCTGACCCT
>DASQMM010000421.1:0-3133 GCA_035645495.1 Brevibacillus sp.
ATCATCTAGTGCAACAAATGGGGATTTGGACGACTCGGTATGCGGGTTGTCTTTTTTTTCCTCAAAAACCAGCAGATTCAATGTCGAAGCAAAGTCGCAAATAGGCTATCCTTTACCTAGGTACTGATTCTTGGGGCCTGCGGCAGCTTCAAACCTAGCAGAGGAGGCTGCCGCTTTTTTTGCCTGAAAATATCAGAATATACACATTAGAAAGATAATTTATTATAATAGAAGCAAATTCAGGTTGGGAGGCGTGTACATGATTGCAATCCAGCGAGCCAGGAGAAATACGTTAGGGGATATTCTCCGCAGAAGTCGCGGGCGTTTTCCAGAGAAGGTCGCGTTGCAATTTGAGGAGGAAGTGCTTACATACCGTGAATTGGACCAGCTTGTCAACCAGACTGCGCACGCTGTTCTCAATCAAGGATTGAAAAAAGGAGACCGGGCGGCAGTCCTCTCTCGCAACTCCATGGATTTTGCCATCCTCAACTTTGCTCTTGCGAAAGCTGGAGTCATCATGGTGCCGATCAACTACATGCTGAATGCGGAGGATGTGGCTTTTATTCTGGGACACGCTGAGGTGAGTGCATGCTTCGTATCGCCAGAATTTCGTGAGTTGTCGCAGGAAGCGATGCGTCTGTCAGGGATTTCACCCGTTCTGCTTTCCCTTATTTCTCGGCCTGCTGCACCGCAAGGCGATTGGGTACCGTTTCGTGAGCTGATCGAAAGAGGAGAGATCAGTGAGCCTGAGGTAGAGCTGGATGACGACGATATCGCCCATATCCTGTATACCAGTGGAACCGAATCACGGCCCAAAGGCGTTATGCTGACTCATAAGAGCATCATCTCCGAGTACGTCAGCACGATCATCGACGGGGGCATGACAGAGGACGACGTAGCGATTCACGCGCTGCCGTTATTCCACAGCGCCCAGCTTCACTGTTTCCTGGGCCCGTATGTGTACCTGGGCGGAAGCGGGATTATTTTGGAGCAGGCGACGCCCAGCCTGATGCTTGAGTCGGTGGAAAGATGGAAGGCGACACAGCTTTTTTGCCCGCCGACTGTCTGGATCGCGCTGCTCCGCTCACCAGAGTTCGCATCCCGCAATCTCAGCTCCTTGAAAAAATGCTATTACGGAGCTGCTATCATGCCCGTAGAAGTGTTGAAGGAATTAAATGAACGGCTGCCCGGTGCGCAATTCTACAACTTCTACGGACAGACGGAGGTTGCGCCACTGGCGACTGTCTTGAAGCCTTCTGAACAAATCCGCAAGGCGGGCTCAGCCGGAAAACCTTCCCTAAATGTAGAAACGAGAATCGTCGATGATGCAGGGAACGAGGTACCTCGCGGGAGCATCGGCGAGATCGTCCACAGGACCAGTCACGCCATGCTTGGCTATTACCGTGATCCCGAGAAGACACAGGCCGCCTTCGAGGGCGGTTGGTTCCACAGCGGGGACTTGGGGATTATGGATGAGGAGGGCTTTATTACGGTAGTAGACCGCAAGAAGGATATGATCAACTCGGGCGGGGAAAATGTCGCCAGCCGGGAAGTAGAAGAGATGATCTACCAGCATCCAAAGGTGTCCGAGGTGGCGGTGATTGGTGTCCCACATCCCTTCTGGATCGAGGCCGTAACGGCTGTCGTGGTCCCGAAGGCAGGGGAGAGCCTGACGGCCGAAGAGATGCTTGCGTTCTGCAAAGAGCGGCTTTCGTCCTTCAAAGCCCCGAAATACGTGGTGATCGCAGAAAATCTGCCGCGCAATCCGAGCGGCAAAATCCTCAAGCGGGAACTGAGGCTTCGCTACGAGGCATTAGCCGCGACTTAAGGCTCAGGCGCTTGCTTGCATACGAATGATAACAAATAACCCGCTCCGGCGATTCAGCAGCCGAGAGCGGGTTCTTTCGTTTTTATTTGACGGTAGAAACGATATGACGGTCAGTCGGTATGGATTCAAAGCGGTAGCCTTTTTCCTTCAAAAACTCGATCACCTGCGGCAACGACTGTGCAGTCGCAGCTTTGGTCGAGGAGTCGTGCATCAACACGACGATTTCCTTTTGCTGTTTCACTTGTTGCTTGATCTGGGCAAATGCTTCGGCTGCCGTATATTTATTGCTCCTCGCATCGCCATTGGTGACGTTCCAGTCGATAAAGACGTATCCACGCTTGTTGGATTCTTCCTTGATGGCGGACATGACGTTCTGCTGCTTATTGTACAGCTTGGGGTCCTGGTAATTCAGGCTTACCGTGTTCGTACTGCCGCCCGGATAGCGGAAGAGAGTCGGCTTGATCCCAGTCGCTTGTTCGATGAGTGCATTTCCTTTCTCTAAATCAGCGAAAAAGGCATCTTTGCTCTTGTACAAAGAACGATAATCATGGGAATAGGTGTGACCTCCCACGGCATGCCCTTCTTCAATGATGCGCTTCAAGATCTCCTCGTGGCCTGGAACATTGCGGCCGACGATAAAAAAGGTGGCTTTGGCGTCATACTTTTTAAGCGTCTCCAGAATCTCCGGCGTCACTTGAGATGGGCCGTCATCAAAGGTGAGATAGGCCACTTTCTCCGATGCGGTGGGACCAGGCGGTTGCTCAGTTGGAGCTGGCACGGCCGGCGGAGTCTTGGGTTGATTCGGATTTGTTGTTGGCTGTTCCTTCGGTGTTCCCGGTGACGGTTGGACAGCCGGCGGTTCTGGACTCTTTGGTTCTTTCACCATTGGGGCAGGCGGTACAGCCGGCAGATGGATGGAAATTGGAACCGTCGGGAAAAAGGGCTGTTCGTTGTAAATCAGATACGGACTGCGCAAAGATAAAAACTGGGCTAGCTGCGGGGCGTACTCTGCCTCGATTTCTTGCGGACTTTTTTCGCTTCCCAGCAGGACGCCAATATTATCTGTCCCCATTCGCAGGTCGAAATCGCTTGTTTTCGCATCGGCTCCTTTTTTCGGGATGGGGAAGTGGCTGAGTTGTTGTGCATACGCCAATACATAGATCCCGGTTTTAGCTGGGTTAAACAGGCGGGGATCCATGATCTGCATACGTACGCCGCCATCCGTATCCCGATCTTCCGGAAAGAAGACTACGCCGGGCAAGAGGCTTCCGTTCAGCATGTCTGCATACTGGACAGAGTCGATGC
>DASQMM010000422.1:0-3296 GCA_035645495.1 Brevibacillus sp.
ATAGCCTGTTATCGGTGGCGCTCATGGGGGCCGGCTTGTTTTTGTATCGTGGGAAGTAATTTCGGTGAGGAGGGGTAACATGCGGTTTTACACCATCAAGTTGCCGAAGTTCCTGGGTGGCATGATTCGCGCCGTCATAGAGGCATTCAACAAGAAAAAATGACGGCGTGGCACGGGCCTCCTCAAGGATGCAAGGTCAAAGAAATGCAAAAAAGCACCTCAAGGGTGCTTTTTTTCGCGTAGCATGAAACACTATACGCGAGTTACGAGTCCGGATTTCAGTGCTCGGGTACTTACATAAACGCGCTTCGGTTTTCCATTTACAAGAATGCGCACTTTTTGTACGTTAACACCCCAAGTGCGGCGAGTTGCGCGCATGGAGTGGGAGCGAGCGTTTCCAGCTTTAGCAGATTTACCAGTTACAAAGCAGCGACGTGCCATTACGATCCACCTCCCTTGTTGCATCTAAACGGGATTTCCTTCGATGGGAAATACAAATACTCGATAATAGTAGCATATGACAGCTGTCAATTGCAATACTTGACATGATGATTTGTCCGCTCTTTCCGCAATGACAATCTACCAATCGACAAAAACGCTTCATTTCTCCCATATGTTAGTGTAGAATTGGGGGAAGCATAGTTAGGCGAACCGATGACGGCCAAGCCGTTGAAAAAGGAGGAGTCCTTGCATGACAGTGGAATTGAGCACCCCTCTGGGAAAAATTGACGTTACGGAAGATGTTGTCGCACGAATTGCTGGGGGCGCGGCCATGGAAGTATTTGGCCTGGTAGGAATGGCATCCCGAAAAGCGCTAAAAGATGGAATCGCGGAGCTGTTGAAAAAGGACAACCTGAGTAAAGGTGTCGTGGTCCACAATCAAAATGGCGAAGTGAGCTTGGACATGCATATCATCGTCAGCTATGGCGTGAAGATTTCTGAAGTGGCTGGCAACGTACAACGCCGCGTTCGATACACATTGGAACAAACGGTTGGAATTGATGTCTCTGCCGTCAATATTTTCGTACAGGGAGTTCGTACAGACAGAGATACGTAAGGAGGAACGTAAGTGGTACATACGCGTCTGGATGGCGTGCAGTTTAGCCGGATGGTTTACTTGGGAGCGAGTTTTCTGTCCGAAAACGTCAAAGTGGTAGATGGATTAAATGTGTTCCCCGTACCGGATGGCGATACGGGGACCAATATGAATTTGACGCTCACCTCTGGCGTGGAGGAACTGTCGCACAAAGAGTCCGCGAGCATTTCGGAAGCCGCCTCTGCCTTGGCAAAAGGCTTGCTGATGGGGGCCAGGGGGAACTCCGGGGTTATCTTGTCCCAGCTGTTCCGCGGCTTCAGCAAAACAGTCAACGGGAAAGAGGAAATCAATGCCCGTCAATTTGCGGACGCACTAAAAGCCGGTGTGGATTCTGCCTATCAAGCAGTGATGAAACCGGTAGAAGGGACCATTTTGACAGTTGCGCGGGAAGCAGCAGATATGGCTGTCCGTACTGCCCGTACATCCGATGATGTGGTCCACGTCATGGAAAAAACATATGAACAGGCGCAAGATACTTTATTGCGCACACCGGATATGCTGCCCGTCTTGAAAGAAGTCGGGGTGGTCGACTCTGGTGGACAAGGTCTTTTATACATATATGAAGGATTTCTGCGTGCCTTGCGCGGCGAGACGGCCAGTGAAGGGAAGCAAGCCTCGTCACAGCCCAAGGACCAGATGCAACTCGACAAGTTGGTTCAAGAGCACCACAACGCACAGGTTCATCTCAGGACAGAGGATATTCATTATGGGTATTGCACCGAGTTTATGGTATGGCTCTCCCATAGTACCGAGCCAAATAAGAAGCCGTTCTCCGAAGCCTTGTTCCGCGCTCAATTGGACAAGATGGGAGATTCTTTGCTCGTCGTCTCGGACGATGATGTGGTAAAAGTACATATCCATGCCGAGCATCCGGGCAATGTGATGCAGTACGCCCAGCAGTTCGGCAGCTTGCACCGCATCAAGATCGAAAACATGCGGGAACAGCATGCCAACATTTTGAAGGCAGAAGAGAGCAAAGAGCAGGATGCTGTTGACGAAAGCCAGCAATTGGGAGCGCTTCCTTATGGCCTGATTGCGGTGGCGGCTGGCAAGGGGATTGCAGACATCTTCCGCAGCATGGGTGTTCATGTCGTGGTAGAAGGCGGACAGACAATGAATCCGAGCACGGAAGATTTCGTAAACGCGATTGCTGGATGCAACGCCGAGCATATTTTCATCCTGCCTAACAACAGCAATATTATCATGGCTGCCCAACAAGCTTCGGAACTGGCAGAGGTGCCTGTCACTGTGATCTCGAGCAAAAGCATTCCCCAAGGGATGGCGGCACTCGTGGCATTCAATGCCGGCGCGGAGCCGAAGGTGAATGCAGAGGCCATGAGCAGGGCGATTGCCCATGTCAAGACTGGTATGGTGACTCATGCCGTGCGCGATACGCGAATGGGTGATGTGGAAATCAAGGAAGGCGACTACATTGGCATTGCAGAAAAGGAAATCGTCACATCAGGCGCGGATCTGATGGAGAGCGCACGGACGCTGTTGCTCAGCATGATTGATGCGGATGCAGAGATCGTCACGATCTTCCTCGGTGCTGAAGCGACGCAGGATCAGGCGCAAGAGCTGGAGGCGGCCGTATCAGATGCATTTCCGGATGTGGAAGTCGAGATTCTTGACGGTGGTCAACCCCTTTATCCCTTTATCTATTCTGTAGAGTAATCGTGTGAGGAGATGCGCGTATGTCCATTGTGATTCTTACTGACAGTGCTTCTGATATCGAAGCATCTGTACGCCAATCATTGGGAATTGTAAGTGTTCCGTTAAAGGTCATGTTCGGATCGGAGACCTATCTGGACGGGGTCACCATTTCCTCAGGTGAGTTTTTTGACAAATTAAAGCAAAGTTCTGCACTGCCGACCACTTCGCAGCCTTCCCCGATTGAGTTTGCCGAAGCGTACAAAGGGATCGTGGAACAGCATGGAAAAGATGTGCAGATTATTGTGATCATGCTGTCTGCCGCCCTTTCCGGCACGTATCAGTCTGCGATGATCGCGAAGACGATGATGGAAGACGAAGTGGATATCACAGTAATCGACTCGCGCAAAGCTTCGTTCGTCCATGGCATGATCTGTGTCGAGGCCGCCCGTGCGGCACGGGAAGGCAAAAACAAGCAGCAGATTCTCGATATGATCGACCGCTACCTGGATGAGGTGCAGGTATACTTTATCGTGGATACCTTGGAATT
>DASQMM010000423.1:0-2030 GCA_035645495.1 Brevibacillus sp.
TGCCAGTTCAGACCCTAATGTTTTTCCTTCTTGTCCCATCCAGGATTGGACCGTAGCAGCAAATTTCGGTGACGCATACGTGCCGACTCCGACGACAAGCAAAACCGCACCCGCAGTAGCGATGGACATGGAAGCCCAGCGATGCCAAACCTGCTTGCTTTGCCAAACCTTCACCTCTGATACAGCAGCCGTCGTCGGCATGACGAAATCCGGAATCTCCTCGCGCTCAGCCACACGATGCAATACGACGGAAATCTCCCGATCAAGATCAGTCATTTGCACTCACTCCTATCTTCATCATATCGGGCGTTTCATCATGCCCTCGCAGTTCGGCGGCAATCAGCTTCCGAGCATGATGCAGCCTGGATTTGACGGTCCCCTGAAACACTCCCAGCATTTCGGCAATTTCCGCGACGCTAAAATCTCCATAGTAAAACAGGATCACGACCGTACGATGCTTCACCTTCATCCCGCTGATTGCTTTCCAGATCTGCTGCTGCTCTTCTCTTTCGATGACGCTGGCGAGGGGATTGGTTGATTCATCCGGCCACTCCTGGTATTCATCTACTGGCTTGAACCTGCGTACAGCATTGAGAGCACGATGGGTAACAATCTTGGCAAACCAGGCTCGAAACGATTTTCCTCTTTCCGGATCAAACCGTTCCAGGGACTGATACACCTCAACCAGTGCCTCCTGTACCGCGTCCTGGGCCAGTTGCCGATCACGGATAATCAGGCATGCTGTGCGATAAGCCATCGCGAGGTGCGGTCGTACCAGCTGCTCAAAGCTGGCGCTGTCTATTTTTCCCTTCACATCTCGTCCTCCTTGCAAAGTCTTTGCTCTCTATTCACCGTTCGCCTGGATTTGGTTCAAAAAATGACAACTTTTCACAATTTAGCCGAATATTCCTCAACTGCTATTGTATCCGTCTCTCCTCTGACATGCAGTCATACAAAAAAACCTCCAAGTACCGCAACAGTAGCGGACTTGGAGGTTTGTCTATTCCTGATTACGCTGGCGACCCTACATCAATCAAGGATTCAATCATGACCTTCTGACTGTTTTTTTCTACCCAAGCATGCGTGTCTGCAAGCAGCTTGCGGTATTCCTTGATCTGTTCTTCTACTTGATTGCGAGCCGTGCCGCCGAGGACATTGCGTGCATTGACTACGGTCTCCACCGCCAAAGCCTCGTACACATCTTCACCAATCACGCCGGAAAAGCTCTGGAATTCAGCCAAGGTCATGTCCAGCAAGTATTTGTTGTGTTCGATGCAATACAGAACCGTCTTGCCGACGACTTCATGCGCCTGGCGGAACGGCATGTTTTTGCGGACGAGATAATCGGCTAGATCGGTCGCATTGGAAAAGTCCTGCGTGACCGCCTGACGCATTCGGTCGGAACGCACCTGCATCGTCTTGATCATTGGCGTCAGCAAAGCCAGCGCCCCATGCAGCGTCGCAACCGTATCGAACATGCCTTCCTTGTCTTCCTGCATGTCTTTGTTGTAGGC
Source organism: Brevibacillus sp. (assembly GCA_035645495.1). Classification (GTDB taxonomy): domain Bacteria; phylum Bacillota; class Bacilli; order Brevibacillales; family Brevibacillaceae; genus Brevibacillus. Next base: position 1,515 of record DASQMM010000423.1, read on the forward strand.
GAGCGGCAAACCTTTCAATACCGTCAGCAAGCCGATGAGATTGCCGTAAACCCGTCCTGTCTTTCCGCGCACCAGCTCTGCTACGTCCGGGTTTTTCTTTTGCGGCATGATGCTGGATCCGGTGCAGAACTCATCATCCAGCTCGATAAAGGAGAACTCCTGGCTGCTCCAGATCACCAGCTCCTCGCAAAGACGGGAGAGATGTGTCATGACCAGCGAGGAATCAGCTAAAAACTCCACGATAAAATCCCGGTCGCTCACGGCATCCATGCTGTTTTGGTACACTCCGTCAAACTGCAGCAGCTCCGCTACAAATTTGCGGTCGATCGGGAAGGTTGTCCCCGCCAACGCGCCCGCTCCCAGCGGCAGGACATTCACCCGTTTCCAGGTCTCAGTCATGCGCTCGATGTCGCGTTGCAGCATAGAGACATATGCCATCAGATGGTAGCCGAACAATACTGGCTGCGCACGCTGAAGGTGCGTGTAGCCTGGCATGACAGTATCGAGATGCTCACT
>DASQMM010000424.1:0-5620 GCA_035645495.1 Brevibacillus sp.
GCCGCAGATGTTGAACAGGAAGTTGGAGATAAACTCCGAGCCTTTTACCGTATGGCGCACTTCCGGATGGAATTGCACGCCGTAGAGATTGCGCTCCGGATGGCTGATTGCTGCAACCGGACAGCTGTCGCTGATCGCATCGATGCGGAAGCCCTCTGGAAGCTCCACGACTTTATCCGAGTGGCTCATCCAAACGATTTCATTTGGCTCCCATTTATCGTACAAGCCATGCTTTTCTTGCAGACGCAATTCCGCTTTTCCGTATTCGCGTTTGCCTGCCCGTTCCACTTTTCCTTTCAACATATGGCTCATCAGCTGCATGCCATAGCAAATCCCCAATACAGGCAGACCTAGTTCAAAGATGGCAGGGTCAACTGTCGGTGCCCCTTCTTCATAGACACTGGCAGGACCGCCGGAGAAAATAATCCCCTTTGGATTCATTTCCTTGATTTTCTCTACGGGAGTATTGTATGGCAGCAGTTCACTGTATACCCCCAGATCGCGTACCCGACGTGCGATCAGTTGATTGTATTGCCCTCCGAAATCCAGTACGACAACCATTTCCATCGACTTGTCCATGATTTCTCCTTTCTCCTGTACATACAGGACGGCACCAGAGCCTGAAAACGATCATTCCGACTCCATCCGTTTTGTTGATTCCCTTGAGCAGGACGTAACCCGTACAAGCACTGTACCCGAAAAAAACCGGGACTGTCGCCTCCGAAAATTTGATTACGGCGGCAGAGTCCCAGCTTGTGTACACATGTGCAGTTGCATGTACAAAAATCCGATGTGCTCTCCTCGTAGTCACCCAATTTACGGTCAGGTGGTAGAAACTTTCAGGCCTTATTCCTGAGGATTATACGAGACTCATTGATCGTCATTCTAGCAGATGAAAAGTCATTGTTCAAGGCTTCAATTGACGGGTCAATCTTTCCATTAATTCTTCGACGATCGAGCGAGCTTTTTGTTCGATTCCTTTCATGCCATAAATCATTCGTTCGTAGATTTCGGTTAGAAAACGCAGATCCTGCCGTTTGTCTCCCGATATATGCAATCGGTTGACATATTCGCGCATCGTTTCACCCGCTTGTCGCCGTGAATGGACGCTCTCCATCATCCGCATCAGCAAATGATAGCGATCTGCGTACTGATCCTTCTCCAGTTGGCTCCACTTTCTCCGCAGCCACCAGATTGTAATCTCCTGTCTGCGTCGCCAAGCCACGAAGCCCGCTGCTGCCAAAGCCCCAAGGAACAGCGCGTTTACCTGCCAAGGAATCTGGAATCCACGATTGGAGATCGCATCAGCACCCTCCAATTCATCCAAGCGTCCATCTCCGTGATTCAATGCACCCTGATTCCCCAGATCTGGCAGAGGAATGGGAGACTGCGCCTCTTCGGTATGCAAATCGTATTTAATCCGAACTGGAGAAGTAAAGGAGCTGGTCGCCTCAAAAGGTACCCATCCCATGTTCGGGAAGTAGACCTCCACCCAGGAATGGGCGTCCTTGCTTCGTACTTCCATGATGTCGTTGCCTGCATCATCCGCTCCTACTCGTTGCCCAGGCGCGAAGCCTTTTACCCAGCGAGTGGGGATGTCCAGGGTTCGCAGCATGACCGCCATGGAAGTGGAAAAGTGATCGCAATATCCCCGGAAGCTCTCGAACAAGAACTGATCGACAAAATCTTGACCTTGTTCAGGAACTGGGACGTCTGTTGTTTCATACTTATATTTTCCACTGGAGCGCAGGTAATTCTCGATCGCCCTTACTTTTTGATATGGTGTCGGAGCATCTTTTGTAATTTCCTCAGCCAGTTCTTTGACACGAGGAGGCAGTTGTTCGGGCAACTGGAGATAATGGGTCCTTATCTCGATCGGGTACTGCGTCCCGGCTTGCGTGATGGCCTTTTCACTGACGATCGGGACCTCCGCCTCGACATTGTATTGCTTCAGCTTCATCAGCAGCGTATTGGGTCCTACGACGGGCTGTGAATGGGCCGCACCAGATGGCGGGATGAGATTGATCTTTCCTGCCCGGATTTCCAACTGCTGATTCCACGTGTCATACACGACCGTAGCATTTTCGGGTGTATAGTCCGTCACTTTTTTCAGCTGTCCCGGATAAAAGACAGTCGCATACTGCAGGGGCCCGCTAAAATATAGCGAAGCTTTCACTTCTTTGGTTTCTGTTCCATGAAACAACGAGTTTTTCCACTCATAGTTTTTCAAGTCCAGGATCGATTCATAATCTCGTTTGCCCTTTTCCCAGCCTGCTCCGGTATAGATGTCCTTGGAGTCTCCACGCCAGTAGCTTCGTTCATTGGTGAGACCCGTAAACACCAGCGTGTTGTCGGAAACAAAAGGGCCTCCGAGCTGGCTATCGTTATTGTCATAGCCTACTTTTTTCATGCCGACAGCAGTTGTCGCCTGATCGCTCCCCATCAGATACGAGATGGGATCTGGCCAGCTCGCCTCTTTTTTGGGCGCCGTATAGGCAATCCCGATGCTCACCCCGAGAACCAGCAATGGGGCCATGATGGCATTGGCAAGCATCCATCCCCGTTTCCCGTTCAGTGTCGCGATGGTGGTCATCTTGGTCAGATGCGTAATCGCCAGCAACAGGAACCCGTAGAGAAGCGTCCGAACAATGCCCCCATCCGCTTCATATGGCATGAATGTATCCAGCAGGGCCAAATACGCCTCGGTCATCACGACAAACCACAGCACTTGCCGCTGCTCCAGTACCAGATACGTAATCATCGAAATCATGACGAGCAGCATCAGATCAAACATGCCGTTGCGGGAGATCACTGACATCGCTCCCCAATCCTGCGATAAGACAAGCGGCATGTCCCGTACGATTTGCGTGTATAAATCAATCAGCCATTCCTTTTCCCAGAACGAGGTATCAAAAAAGGCAGCATGCAGCAGCCAGAGAACCCCGAGCAGCTTGAACGGAAACGTAAGCCACCGATACGGCAAGAACAGATCCATGAGAATCACTGCACCTGCGATGGTGTAAAAAGGCCAGAGTGCTCCCGTATCCGTCAATTCTTGCAAAGGGAGAAGCCATTCTCTAAGAAGCAAAAAAAGGAACAGCGCAGAGATCATATCCAATATGGTCGGGCGTCTCCATTCGTACATTCGCCTAAGCACCCCCCATCTGTTTCCACTGGTGGTAATCCTGCGTATGAATCGACGTGCAAACCACCTTATTGGCTGCCAAGAGACGCATTACTTGCATTTGCTCCGCGGTGTAAGCTCCGGTTCGACTGATATGGAATAGCTGCACTCGCCTTCCCTTTTGTACGAGAGATACCAGACGGGTTACCAGTTCCTTATCCAGCCGGGGTGTCACCATCATGAGCGTCACACCTTGTGATTGCTCCAGTGCTTCACGCCCGATCACCCGGGAAAACGAGTCACCCCCCTCTGGCATGACTCTCGCCAGCTGATCAAAGACTCGCAAAAAATGGGCATGAGACAGGCCCGGATCGATCGACATGCGCTCCTTTTGCTTGAAAACCAGACCGTAATGATACTGATTGCGGTTTGCGTAGGCGATGAGGCTTGCCGTTACTTTTACAGCCAATTCAAATACTTCGGATGCAGGATAACTGTTTTTCTCCACATCCAGGAAAAAGACAGCCTGGTTCATCGCCTGATGCTCAAATTCCTTCGTCTTCAATCCAGTCCCTCGCGCTGAGGCCCTCCAATGGATCTGACTGAGGCGGTCGCCGCGCTGGTACTCTCGCACACCGCGAACTGCCGCCACGTCATCCGAGCGGCGATGAGACACGTGGATGGTGCCGCTGAAGCTGCCGTCTCCGAGGGGCCAATGATTCACATGCTGGTAGGATGGATACACCAGTATATCATCTGCAAGAGAGATGACCTTTCTTCTCTCAATGAAACCGAAGAAATCTCCTCCGCAGATGACCGTTTCTTGCAAACGGTAGTATCCACGAGGCAGTTGCGGAATGACATAGCGAAACTCGACCTCCCGCTTAAACCATGGAAAAATCAGTTGCTTATGCGGCTCGTAGAAGCCAACCAGCCTCTCCGGGAGCGCTTCGATCACCATATTCCACCCTAATGGAAACCAGATCCGTCGGCGCAAACGAATCGTGACGACGACGTCTTCCCCTTCCTGCAGGCGATTTCGGTCCAGATCGCGAACGACTTCCAAGGTCGCAAACATCAAGAAGTAAGCCAGACACTCATAGACGAAAAAGACGAGGCTGCTGTAGAACAAAAACCAACTGGCGAATCCCCCCTGGAACATGGCGAATACATAGGTCACCAGCACCAGAGCGATTACATTGAATTTGCCCCATTTTTGTTGTCTCATGATCTGTGGTCACCTCATCCCATCGGAACGCGGGTCTCTGCCAAGATCACCGTCAGAATCCGATCGACATTCGCCCCTTCCAAACGTGCTTCCGGCTTCACGATGATTCGATGCGAGAACGTAACTGGGACGAGTTCTTTGACATCATCCGGAATGACATAATCACGGCCGCGTACGAACGCCAATGCTTGTGCCGCCCGATACAAGGCCAGGGAACCGCGCGGACTCACGCCGAGATAGACATGGTGATGGTCGCGGGTTTTGTGGCAGAGCCGGACGATGTATTCCTTGATGCCCTCTGACACCTTCACCTCTGCACTCCGGTCCTGCAATTGCCCCAGCTCATCCGCCGTCATGACAGGCTCCAAACTGTCCAATGGATTGCTGTCGGAAAAGCGGGTGAGCATGCGCGTCTCTTCTTCCATGTTCGGGTATCCCAATCGCAATTGCATCAGGAAGCGGTCCAACTGCGCTTCCGGCAGCGGGAACGTCCCTTCATACTCCAGCGGATTTTGCGTCGCCATGACGAAAAATGGTTTCGCCAGAGGATACGTCGTTCCATCTACCGTAATGGATCTCTCCTCCAATGCCTCCAGCAAAGCCGATTGGGTTTTCGGGGATGTCCGATTGATTTCGTCTGCAAGCACTACATGGGCAAATAATGGACCCTGGCGAAACTCAAATTCCAGACTCTTTTGGTTAAAAATCGCAACCCCCGTTACATCGGTCGGCAGCAAGTCAGGGGTGAACTGAATCCGTTTAAAGTCCCCACCAATCGATTTGGCCAGCGCGCGAACAAGCATGGTTTTTCCCACGCCCGGTACGTCTTCCAGCAAGACATGTCCCTTCGCGAGGATCGCAGCAACCGTCAATTCAATGACGGAACGTTTGCCAATCAATACTTTTTCTATATTTGCAATCAAATTTGTCACTGCAGGATGTACCTGTTCCACTTTGATCGGGTTCATATTGATAACAACTCCTGTTCCATTTCGTCTTCTATCATGCCTGTGATCACGCATCAGACCCAAGAGCAAAGAGCAGAATCCTATACCTAAGGTACTGGATGAAATAAGGAGATACAAGGAAAAATTAATGAAGATTACAAAATTTGTATAAAGGGAACAAACACTTTTATAGAGCTTTTATACAAAAACACGCCCTATAGTACAAAAAAGAGTAGGACTGTCTCCTACTCTTCCGCTGTTATAAAAATGGAGCGGACGACGGGTCTCGAACCCGCGACCTTCGCCTTGGCAAGGCGACGC
>DASQMM010000425.1:0-5558 GCA_035645495.1 Brevibacillus sp.
GGAACTTTGTTAATAGTTACGCCCGTCTGCCAGAGACTTTTTTTACAAAACAGAACCCTACGCCGGTAAGCGAACCGGAGTTGGTGATTCTAAACGCTTCTCTTGCAACCTCTTTGGGCTTGAATATTCAAGCTCTGCAGAACAAGGAAAGCGTAGAAGTATTTGCGGGCAATCAGATTCCCGATCAGGCTACGCCCTTGGCTCAAGCTTATGCGGGTCATCAATTCGGGCATTTTACCATGCTGGGGGACGGACGGGCTATTCTGCTGGGCGAACAGATCACACCGAGTGGGCAACGATTTGACATCCAGCTGAAAGGTTCAGGCAGGACACCTTATTCCCGACGGGGAGACGGACGGGCCGCACTGGGACCGATGCTTCGGGAATACATCATCAGCGAAGCCATGCATGAGCTGGGGATTCCTACCACCCGCAGCCTTGCCGTCGTGCTGACCGGAGAGTCAATCATTCGCGAGACAGAGCTGCCCGGTGCCATTCTGACTCGTGTGGCTGCCAGTCATTTGCGTGTAGGCACCTTTCAGTACGCAGCCAGATGGGGGACAGCCGAGGAGTTGCGCGCACTTGCAGATTATGCCTTGCATCGACATTTTCCGGAGCTGGAGGCGGAAGAAAACCGTTATTTGAAGCTTCTTCAGGAGGTAATCAAGCGCCAGGCCATGCTGATTGCCAAGTGGCAGCTCGTCGGCTTTATTCACGGGGTGATGAACACCGACAACATGACGATCAGCGGCGAGACCATCGACTACGGTCCATGTGCCTTCATGGATGTCTATGATCCGGCTACGGTATTCAGTTCCATCGACACCCAAGGCCGTTATGCCTATGGCAATCAGCCGTATATAGGGGTGTGGAATCTCGCCAGATTTGCGGAAACCCTGTTGCCATTGCTTCATGACAACGAAAAGAAGGCAATCGAGCTGGCAGAAAATGAGCTTTCGGGTTTTTCCGATCTTTATAAGCAATACTCGCTAGCTGGAATGAGAGCAAAGCTGGGCCTTTTTCACGAGGAAGAACAGGATCAATCCCTTGTGGAAGACCTGCTCAGCATGATGCACAAGTATCAGGCGGATTACACCAATACGTTCCGCGCATTCACGCTGGGTAAACCAGAGGATACGGTCTTGTATGGAACCACAGAATTTACCGAGTGGCATAAGAAGTGGCAGGCTAGACTTGATCGTCAGGAGGAATCAAAAGCCTCCGCGCAGCAATTGATGCAAAAAAACAATCCCGCGATAATTCCCCGCAACCATCGGGTAGAGGAAGCGCTGGAAGCTGCAGTAAATCAAGGGGACTACCGTGTGATGGAGCGGCTTTTGGATGTACTGTCCAATCCATTCGCGTATTCCCCCGAACAGGAAGAGTATGCTACCTTGCCAGCGGATTCGAATTGTGCGTATCGCACCTATTGCGGGACGTAAAAAACGATCCCTCCTCAGAAGCTCATCTTGGCAAAATACGAGATATCATTGTAACAAAATCGACGAAAACACATATAAGTGAACGTTGATATGTATAAGGGAGGTTTCGTACAATAAACGTATAGAGCCAAAATGAAGAGGGGATAGACGATTGCTGACCATCAATTTGTTACTGATCGCTTTTTTGATCGTTGCTACTGCTTTCTTCGTAGCTACGGAATTTGCTATCGTAAAGCTTCGTCCAAGTCGTGTCGACCAATTGGTCATGGAAGGACGGAAGAACGCGCTTGCCGTTCAGAAAGTAATCAGTAACCTGGATGGATATTTGTCCGCGTGTCAACTGGGGATTACACTGACTGCCATCGGATTGGGGGTTTTGGGGAAACCCACGGTTGAAACGATACTTGGCCCCGTTCTTCAACCGTTTTTGCCTGAGCAGATCGTAGCGATCTTGTCGTTTGTGATTGCCTACTCCATCGTTACTTTTCTGCATGTGGTGGTGGGGGAATTAGCTCCCAAAACAGTAGCGATCCAAAAGGCAGAGGCTGTAAGCATGCTTTGTGCGAAGCCGATTATTTGGTTTTACAAGCTCATGTATCCCGCCATCTGGCTGCTCAATGGATCAGCAGCGCTCCTTGTCCGTTCTTTCGGCATGAAGCCGACCAAGGAGCATGAGGAAAGCCATTCAGAGGAAGAGTTGCGGATCATTTTGGCAGAGAGCTACCAAAGCGGGAAAATCAATCAATCCGAGTATGGATATGTTCGCAACATCTTTACGTTTGACGAGTTGTTGGCACGGGAAATCATGGTGCCGCGAACAGATATGAGCTGCCTGCACCTGGAATACCCGCTTGAACAAAATTTGCGAATCATAAAAGAAGAGCAATATACTCGCTTTCCCGTTGTCTCGCAGAACAAGGACCAAATCGTTGGGATGATTCACACCAAGGAATTTTTCCTCCAGTACGCAGACGATCCGAATTTGGATATTGCCACGCTTATAAGGCCGTTTCTCACGGTTTCCGAAGCCATGCCGGTAAAGGATCTGTTAAAGAAAATGCAAAAGCAAGGGACACATATCGCGATTTTGGTGGATGAGTATGGCGGAACCTCTGGGATGGTGACCATTGAAGACATCCTTGAGGAAATCGTAGGTGAGATCCGGGATGAATTTGATAATGAAGAAAAAGCCGAGATCGAGATCATGGAGCAAAAAAACCATGTCATCGTAGACGGAAAAGTACTTCTCTCGGAAGTGAACGATCTGCTGGATGTTCATATCGATGAAGCTAAACTGGATACCATTGGAGGCTGGCTATACAGTCAGAATCCCACCCTCAAGGAAGGGGTTCAGTGGCAGTACGATAAGCTGGTCTTTACGATCCGCAAGAAGGAGAAGCATCGCATAAGAAAAATCGAGATTCGAAAATCCGAGAATCAATTGGCTCACCACCAGTAGAGATGTAAGAACCTGTATCCACGAAGACCTACTTCTCGAAAAGAGAGAAGGCAGGTCTTTTTCTTATTGCCAAAATCTCATCGTTTTCCCACAAATCAATCCTAGAATGAAGGAGGTAAACAACCTAACCAAAGATTGAGAGGAGAATTGCATCATGAAAAAAATGGTATCTTCCGTCCTCGCTCTGACTTTGCTGCTCGGAGGAGTGAGCGTAGCAGGCGCGGAAGCGAAACAGGATAAATCGGCAGCGCAAGAAGTTCGCAAGCAAAATAAAGAAGCGAAGCAACAGGAAAAGTGGACAAAGGCAGTCGAAGAAGCGACAAAATTAGGACTGGGTACAGATGGAAAAACACTGGAACAGCTTAAATTGGAGATTAAAGCCAAGCATGAGGAACAACAGCAGGCACGTCTGGCGAAATTCACCGCAAAAGCAGAAAAGCTGGGCATCGAGACAGCAGGCAAAACGGTAAAAGAAATCAAAGCGGCTATCAAGGCTTTTCATGCAGAGCGCAAAGAGACTCTTTTGCAAAAGGTTAGTGAAAAAGCGGGCAAACTCGGCATTGAAACCTCTGGTAAATCAATCAAGCAAATCAAAGCAGATGTGAAAGCAAAGCAAGCGGAGCAAAAACAGGAAAAGATCGCTAAACTCACAGAAAAAGCATCGGAGCTGCAAATTGAAACTACAGGTTTGACTGTTAAAGAAGTGAAGGCAGCCATCAAAGAAACAAAGGCAGCTCAGAAGGAAGCAAACAAAGCCGCTAAGAAAGAGGCTAAAAAAGAAGCCAAAAAAGCGTAAAATTGAACGAAAAAGCCTCCTATAAACATTGATTGGGGAGTCTCAAGTCACCTTGCAGGGTGACTTTTCTTTGTGAGAATATGAAGCTTTGTTATACAATTGTCGTGTGGAATCTTGCTTTGGGAGAGATGGCATTGAATCACTATCGAATCGCGATTGTCGACGATGACCCGAACATTCGTCAGATCGTAGAAGCGTATCTTCAAAAGGAAGGATACGCCACCATCGCTTTAGAAACGGCCGAACAGGCAATGACCTTATGGAAGACAACACCTCCACATCTGTGGATTTTGGATATTATGCTGCCGGGCATGGATGGTTACGAGTTTTGTCGTAACATTCGTACGGAGACAGAAACGCCGATTATCATGATCTCAGCCAAAGACGAAGAAGTGGACAAGATTCTTGGCCTCGAACTGGGGAGTGATGATTATTTAACCAAGCCCTTTAGTCCACGCGAGTTGGTCGCCAGAGTGAATCGGGCCATACGCCGCGCGGAACAAATGGCGCAGTATCTGAAGACAGAACATTCTACCCTAGCAGAACCCACCTCACAAAATTTTGACCTGCAATTGGATGCGGAAAATCGATTTGTCTTCTGGATGGGAACAGAGATTGCTGTCACTCATAAGGAATTTCTCATGCTGCGGTTGCTTGAGGACAATCCGAATCGAGCATTTTCCAGAGATGAGTTGCTCACCTTGGTATGGGGAGATGACTACTTTGGGACCGATCGCGTGGTAGACGATCTGATTCGCCGTATCCGCAAAAAAATGATGGGGCTGCCGATTGAGACCGTATGGGGTTATGGTTACAGACTTCGCGTGGCAGAGGAGAAACCCTCGTTATGAAGCTACTGCATCGGCTGATGATCGCTTTTGGTCTCCTCTTGCTCATCGTGACAGGTGCCTCCGCGTATCTGATCGACTCCTTGCTGCTGGATAACTTGATTGATCAACAAAGAAAAGAGCTGAAGCTAAAGGGCGAATTTTGGGCAGAAAAAGTAAGAAGCTCCTCCCAAACAGAAGAAGAGTTGATCGAAGAGCTGAACCAGTTGGTGATGTCCAACAAAAGGGTGGAAATTCTTTTGCTTGGAAAACAAAAGAAAGTCATGTACACCACGATCCAAGCTAACAGTTTGGAAGATTGGATGCAGACCCTGGAACGCAGAGCGGAGAAAAAGCAGGACAAAAAGTTATGGCTGGTTGGGGAAGCGGAGTATGTCGTCGTTTCGCAAACGGTGAAAGCAGGCGAAAACCAGCGTTTGCTGTTAGCGACACCAGTCCGCGGCATTAAGGATGTCAGATATGAAATCACGTCAAACATCATGATTATGCTCTTTATTGGGGCAGTTTGTGCCATTCTGTTGAGTTTCTTTATCACCAGAAGTCTGGTCAAACCGTTAAGCTCCCTTATGACAGAATTAAAAAAGGTTCGCGAACGGCAATTTTCCGAGGTCAAGCACATCCATGCCAGTGGCGAGATCGGTACCGTTACGCAGTCCGTTTACTTTTTGGCGCAAGAGCTGGAGCGATTTCAGGAAGTACAAAGACAGTTCTTTCAGAATGCTTCTCATGAGCTGAAAACACCTCTGATGTCGATTCAAGGTTATGCAGAAGGGATACGAGACGGTATTTTTACAGGGGAAGCAGCAAGTCAAGGTCTCGATGTGATTGTAGAAGAAACAACACGGTTAAAAGGCATCGTGACGGAAATGATTCTCTTGGCGAAGCTGGAAAGTGAAGAGGATCTCTTTCATCCTGTTCGTTGTGCAGTGCAGGACGTCATCCAACAAGCGGTTGACAAGCTGCAGCCCATCGCCATCCAAAATGGCATTACGGTTGTCACCCATCATGACGAT
>DASQMM010000426.1:0-2349 GCA_035645495.1 Brevibacillus sp.
CATGTGCTGTAAAGCTGGTCAGGGCAAAAATCGAACTGGCGCTAAGAACCATCAGCAAACCAAATCCGACGAGCAGGGCAGTCAAAAACAGGAGCAAAAAGTCGGGAACGCCCCGTGTCTTCATCATCGAAAACCCCCTTCTACGTGAAACAGAGAGGGGATACCTCTCTGCACCTGCTAACAGTCTGTGGAATTAATGGCGATTCTTAATGGGAAGACAACTTTTCATTGAGCATTTGCAGTTTGCGCTTCGCCGTTTGAACGACAGAGTCCGGCATGTTGCAGTCGTAGTCGAAACCATGCGGGAACAAATGCTTGCCCAGGTATGGTTCCTCCAGCTTCAGTTCTGCGTGAGTATCTTCCAGCTTCCCTTTGGTAACGGTAGCTTCGATACGCAGATAGTAGGTATTGCCTTTATCTTCGATTTTATAATCGTATGTAGCGTGTTTGTAATCCCATGCACCGCGGTCAAATCCCAGATCACTCATGTAATGCTCAAGATCGGCGAAGAAAACTTCCTTGGTGCCAATCCCGCTATCCTTGATAACCATTATTTTTCCTCCTACAAATGGTGAGATTTTCACTTATTAATATAGTATCTTTTGGCAAGAAGCGCAATGCATAGTTCGCTCTTGTCAAGAGATGTCCATCCTTTTCGCTCTCTGAATGATGGATTTGAGAGTTGGACACACTACAAAACGTCTCATAGAAAAAGGAGGAGAAGGAATGGCAAAAGTAGAGAATCGTACCCTGCGTGAAATCATGACCAAAGATGTAGCGACAGTGACGCTTAAGGATAATGTATACGAAGTAGCCTGCAAAATGCGTGACTGGAATGTTGGCGTCATACCAGTAGTAGATGAGAAGGAAGACGTCATCGGTGTGATTACAGACCGTGACATCGTCATCCGCGGGCTGGCAGAAAAACGTCAGGGATCCGCTGCTATTGAGCAAGTCATGACACGCGACATCATTCTCGGTCAGCCGGGCATGACGGTAGACGAAGCTGCGAAAATTATGGCCCAGCATCAAATTCGCCGTTTGCCAGTCGTCGAAAATGGCAAGCTTGTGGGAATTGTAGCGATTGCCGACATGGCTGTACGTGAGGTTCACCAGGATGAAACAAACGAAGCGATACGGGAAATCTCTCAGCCTACCCAATCGTAACCAAAACAGAATCAACCAAGCAAGCTGTCGGCATCGGCCGGCAGTTTTTTTTTCTGTACCTTCACGCGACGGCAGGGTTTATGATACAGGTACGAGCATGAAGTTCTGGAGTAACAGGGGACGGGGAGGGAGCGGATGCTGATCAAGGAAATGGCTGCTCGCCTGCAAATCACGCCGCGAGCCATACGCTATTATGAGGAAAAAGGGCTGATCAAGCCGCAGAAAGCGGACGAATCGGGGTATCGCCATTTTACCGAAGAGGACGTCTGGAAGCTGCAGACCGTCGTCACTTTGCGGGAAGTCGGCATGCAGATCGAGGATATACGCTTGGTAATGGAAAAAATGGAGGATCAGCAGGGGAGCCTTCTCCATCACTTGGAATTGCAGCGGTCTGTGCTCTACAGCCGATGGGTCGAGATGAGCAAATTGATTCAAACGACGGAGAGCATGATCGAACGCGTCAAGCACGATGGTGTGATGGATGCCGCTGCCTTGTACGAGTTGGCGGAGGGCAACAAGCGATTGAGGCAAACGCGGGATAATTGGGTGGATCGATGGAATTTCGATCAGATCGCAGACAATTACGATGAGCTTGTGCTGGGTGAGCGGGAGGGTTTCAATCCGCATGAAAATTATGATTATGTGCTCAATACGGTCGTAGCAGCCGTGAACCCGCAAGAGGGAGAACAAGGGCTGGACGCGGGAATCGGCACAGGGAATCTGGCAAGCCGTTTTGCCCGGCGGGGTATCCACATGTGCGGCTTTGACCAATCCTTGCAAATGCTGCAAAGGTGCAGGGAAAAGCATCCGTTCATCCCCACCAAGCTGGGTACGTTTTTTGCGATCCCATTTCTGAAAAACGGCTTTGACTTTGTCGTGACGAGCTATGCCATGAACCATCTTACGGATGAACAGAAGCTGCTCGCGCTGGGGGAGTTCAACCGTGTACTCAAACCTGGCGGGAGATTGGTGATTGCCGATCTGATGTTCGTGGATCAGGAGGAACGGGAAAGGCATCTGCAAGCTCTGCGAGATGCCGGGGAAGAAGAAGCCATTCGCATGATCGAAGACAAATGGTATGCCGACCGTTCCCGCCTGATCGAAGGATTGCAGGATTTGGGCTTTGAGGTCCAAGCGAAGAGGCTGACCCGCTACGTTCACCTTTTATTGGCGAAGCCTCGG
>DASQMM010000427.1:0-2612 GCA_035645495.1 Brevibacillus sp.
TCGCCAAAGAGATTGAGCAAAGCGAGGACCCGGCTGCGACGAGAGCGGAAAAAATCGCAGAATACCGCGAGAAATTCGCTAATCCTTACGTCGCTGCCAGCCTCGGCATGGTCGATGATGTCATTGATCCGCGCGAGACGAGAACCAAGGTAGCGCAAGCGCTGGAAATGCTGCGCAACAAAACCGAAAGCCGACCCGCTAAAAAGCATGGGAACATCCCATTGTAGGAGTGATAACTTGCGATGAAACTTCATGATATACGGGAATTGATCAAATTGGTGAATCAGTCATCGATCGAGGAATTGGAGTGGGAGCGTGATGGCAAAAGCATCGTGATCAAAAAAGCGGCTCCCGCAACAATCGTTGTAACTCCAGAAATACCAGCTCAGGAAGTCGTAGAAACCAATGAAAACGAAGGCTATCAACAGGCTGCAGCTGCTGTGGAAGAGGCAATAGCTGCCCCAGAGCGGGAAGCATCCGTGGAAAAAAGATCGTACATCACCTCGTCCTCGGTAGGCTTGTTCTACACTGCCGTTACTCCCGGACAAAACATCAAAACTGGAGATCTGATTGGTCGTCTGAACGTCGAGTCCCTCCAATTGACAGAAGAAGTTCGTGCAGTGGCGGATGGGGAAGTCGAAGAAATTCTTGTCGCGGATGGTCAGCTCGTCGATTATGGACGAAATCTGGTAGCTGTCAAGACGAAGTAGGGGGAGTAGAAGGATGTTTACAAAAGTACTGATCGCCAATCGCGGTGAAATCGCGGTACGTATTATTCGCGCTTGCCGGGAGTTGGGTCTGGCTACGGTCGCCGTCTATTCGGAAGCGGATCGGGAAGCGTTGCATGTGCAATTGGCCGACGAGGCATACTGCATCGGTCCTACCGCTTCCAAAGACAGTTATTTGAATATGTCACGCATCATCAGCATTGCGCTATTGACCAAAGCAGATGCCATTCACCCTGGATACGGCTTTCTTGCGGAGAATGCTTCCTTTGCCCAGCTTTGCCGGGATTGCTCGATTGCGTTCATTGGTCCGGAGGCAGAGTCCATCCAGAAAATGGGGGACAAATCCGTAGCCAAATCTACGATGCGGGCAGCCAATGTTCCGCTCGTGCCAGGTACAGAAGGACTGATCGAAGACATCGACGAAGCGCTCCAAGTCGCCAAAAGCATCGGCTATCCGGTCATTGTAAAAGCAACCGCTGGCGGTGGCGGCCGCGGCATGCGTGTCGCTTTCGACGAGCAGGAGCTTAGCAAGTCCATTCGTCAGGCCCAGAAGGAAGCGGAAACGGCTTTTGGCAATGCAGGGGTCTACTTGGAGAAATACGTAGAGGAACCTCGTCACGTCGAGATTCAGGTAATGGGCGACAAGCACGGAAATGTCGTCTACCTGGGCGAACGCGACTGCTCGATTCAACGTCGCCACCAAAAGCTCGTAGAAGAAGCGCCGTCTCCTGCCCTGGATCAGAGCTTGCGTGAAGCGATGGGGCAGGCAGCGGTAGCCGCAGCGAAAGCGGTGAACTACCACGGTGCGGGTACCGTCGAATTCCTGCTCGACAAGCATGGACAATTTTATTTCATGGAAATGAATACGCGAATTCAAGTGGAGCATCCCGTCACGGAAATGATTACGGGCTTTGATCTGATCAAGGAGCAAATTCTCGTGGCAGCCGGAAAGCCGCTTTCCTTCAGCCAAGAAGACGTGAAGATTAACGGTTGGGCTATCGAGTGCCGGATCAATGCAGAGAATCCTGCCAAAAACTTCATGCCTTCTCCAGGCAAGGTAGCCAATTACCTGCCGCCGGGAGGCTACGGAGTACGAGTTGACAGCGCCGTTTATCCAGGCTATGAGATTACGCCTTTCTACGACTCGATGGTGGCCAAGCTGATCGTCTGGGGCAAGGATCGCGAAGAAGCCATTGCGCGTATGAAGCGGGCACTGGACGAATTCATCATCGATGGCGTCCATACGACGATTCCTTTCCACTCCAAGCTGTTGGAGCATCCAGACTTCATATCCGGCAACTTTGCGACGAATTTCTTGGAAATCCATAAATTGGAATTATAAAGATAAGAAGTCCAACATGAAAAACGAAACGAGCCCGAGAGGCAACTCTTGAGGCTCGTTTTTTATATCTGTTTCACCGAATTGTATGTACAATCTCTTGTATGCCTTGGATAAACCGCTCGATTTCCTCCTCTGTGTTGTAAGGAGCTAGTCCTGCACGAATCCAGCCTCCATCTTGATTGATTCCCAGCTTGTCAGCGAGCGTCATTGCATAGAAGTCGCCGTCCGCAACAAACACGGCGTGTTCATCTGCCATGCGCTGACAGACCTCCTGTGGCGAGATGCCTGCGATCCGAAAAGCAATCGTCGGTGTTTTGGGCACTTCGGGAGCAGCTTGATACAGGGTGACCTCGCGGATGGCTTGCAGGGCATTACGCATTTTTTCTGCCAGGGCATTTTCATAGGATTCGATCAGTTCAAACCCGCTTCGGAACTGCTCCCGTAGTGTCTCGCCTTGTCCCAGGCTGGCGATAAACTGGACAGCAGGCTTGATGCCCGCGATTCCTTCATGGTTTTGCGTCCCGGTTTCCAGCTTGTCGGGC
>DASQMM010000428.1:0-7514 GCA_035645495.1 Brevibacillus sp.
CCGCTTCTCTTGTTGATCCGCTGGATAAACCGGCATCATCCGCTCAATAAACTGCGCCTTCTTCTCGGTAGGAATAAACAGAAAACGCCAAGGCTCGCGCAACCCGTGATTAGGTGCATACACCGCATCGTTCAAAAGCTCGAGGATCAGCTTTTCCGGCACCGTGTCCGGTTTGTATCCGTTCTTAATGGAGCGCCTGCCCCGAATGATTGAAGCAATTGACACATCATTCACCTCTTCATTGATTGTCCACGGACATGATAATGGTTATCATTTTCATATATTAACGTGAAACCACTGGTAAATCAAGTGAAAAACCCCGGGAATATTCTCCCGAGGTTGATCGGTAAAAAGGGATTTTCGCAATCGAAAAGAAATCCCGATCACACAATTGAGCTAAACTAAAGCAAACCTGACTCGTGATAATAGCATCATAAGGAGGATTGCTTTATGACGAATGCGTCTGGCAAGAAGAGAACGGACTCTGCTTCAAGAGTTATTATGGCATCACCGCGAACCATCTATCAGGCGTTCATGGACCCAGAGGCCCTCATTTCGTGGCTTCCGCCGGAGGGGATGAAAGGCCGTATCGATATTTTCGACCCGCGTGAAGGCGGAGCCTATCAAATATCCCTCGTTTACGTCACCCCCGATCGTACCCAGCCCGGCAAAACTTCAGAGGACACCGACGTCGTACGGGGGACATTTCTCAAACTGGTAGAGGACAAGCGAATCGTTCAGCAGATTACATTCGAGTCCGAGGACCCATCATTTGCGGGCGAAATGATCATGACCTGGAATCTGGACACTCTCCCGGAAGGCACCAAAGTTACGATTGTTTGCGAAAACGTACCTGAGGGAATCCGGCAGGAAGACCACGACGAGGGTTTACGGTCCACACTGGAGAATCTCGCTACCTATTTACAGAGCCCGAAGGTCAATCCATCATTCTGACGAGCATGCGCGAGACCAAGAGCAGAAGCAAGCCCATGAATATGGAGACCGCTCCGATCAGACTGAAAACTTCAAAATAGCCCAGTGACTGGGTAAAGGCTGCCAATTTGCCTCCGAGGATATTGGCTACACCGGAACTGGCCAGCCACACGCCCATCAATAGCGATGCCAGCTTGATTGGTGCCAGCTTGCTCACCATCGACAGTCCCACGGGAGAGAGAAAAAGCTCCCCCAATGTATGCATGAAATACGTCAATACAATAAACAGCAGATTCGCTTTGGTGACGATTTGATTTTCGTCACTACCTGTCTGCATCACCGCCAGAATCAGGATCATGTAACCGATCCCGAGCATCACCATTCCCAGCCCCATTTTCGTCGGGGCGCTTAGATCTCCTCTTTTCGTGGAACTCAGCTTGACCCAAAACGCTGATAATATCGGGGCAAAAATTACGATAAACAGCGGATTGAGCGACTGGAACCAGGAGGTCGGCACCTCCCAGCCAAACAGATGCTTGTCCACAAATATATCCGTATACAGCGTCAAGGAGCTGCCCGCCTGCTCAAAACCAGCCCAGAAAAAGACGACAAAGCAGGTAATGATAATGATGACTGCCGTCCGCTGCTTATCTTTTTTCGACAATGGTGCTTGGGCTGCTGCAGCTGCCACCGGGTCCTCCGACTTCCCGACCGGTTTTTTGCCGATATCGCCCAGATAGCGGTCTCCCAAGGCATTAAAAAGAATCTGCCCGATGACCATGCCGATCGCGGCCGCCAGAAATCCGTAGCGATACCCGTATTGAACCACGCCATTTGCGGTCGTCTTGAACAGATCCTCCGCCAGATAGCCGCAGATGAGTGGGGCAAAGAATGCCCCTACGTTAATGCCCATGTAAAAAATGGTGAACGCGGCATCCTTGCGCTTGTCCTGGTCCGTGTACAGTTCGCCCACCAAGGTCGAGATATTCGGTTTGAAAAAGCCGTTGCCGATGATGAGAAGTGCCAAACCTGTATAGAGACCGAATTGGTTGTGCTGGGCAAATAGCATGAAATTGCCCAGTGCCATCGCAATCCCGCCCAGTGTAATCGCAAATCTTCGCCCGAGAAAGCGGTCGGACAGATAGCCTCCTGCAAGCGGAGTGAAGTAGACAGCACCAGTAAAAAAACCGTACAAACTCATCGCCGTTGTTTTCTCAAATCCAAGACCGCCGCTGACGAGGGCCGTCGTCAAATACAAGGTTAAGAGCGCTCTCATCCCGTAGTAGCTGAAGCGCTCCCACATCTCAGTCAGAAATAACAAGTATAGTCCTGGAGGGTGTTTTTGTCTCCCCTGCTGTCCTTGTACGGATGTATCCATCCACTTTCCTCCTCTCTTCGCTTGTTTTAGGATTTGTCGGGAGGGCATTTTTATTCCATATACATCCCTGTTGGAAAGCAACTGAATTGATTTACCGCTTGCTACTATTTCCTTTCTTTGTTACGATAACTGACGAACGTTCGTTAAATTGGAGGTGAGGTCCTTGAAAAGCAATGAAATTAAGGAAGCAGCGCTCAAATATTTCACGATTCATGGTTACGAGGGAGCATCGCTTTCCCAAATAGCGGAAGAAGTCGGCTTGAAGAAGCAATCCATATACGCCCATTTCAAGGGAAAAGATGATCTCTTTCTGCAGGTTTTACGGGACGCGAAAGAGGCTGAGCTGTCTTCCAAGCTCCACTATTTCAACAAAGTCGATCCACTAAATCCCGAAAAAGATTTATACGGATTCCTGCAATTGGTGATCGATTTATTCCAAAAAAATGAGCTGCTAAAGTTTTGGCTGCGCATGACTTTTTTCCCGCCGGCTCATCTTCGGAATGAAATCGGCGAACAAGTGGCCGATATCGAAGAGAAGGTGCAGGCGGTCCTGGAGGGGAAATTTCAGGATTGGATTGATGCAAAAGTCATCGTCCATGATATAGCTAAGACGCCGACCCTCGCCTTCTTGGGGGTAGTCGACTCCATTCTGATAGAGCTTGTATACGTAAATGATGAAGAGCGGCTGAAGGATAAGTTAGAAGCTTGTTGGTCCGTATTTTGGAGAGGAATTTCACATTCATGATTTTTCAGAAAGGGAGGGTTGATCCCATGGGGAAAACAATTAAACAACAAAAATGGGTATTGACGATCCTTCTAAGCAATATATTCATTGCATTTCTGGGAATTGGCCTCGTCATCCCGGTTATGCCATCTTTTATGAACATCATGCATTTATCAGGAAAAACAATGGGCTATCTTGTCGCCGTATTTGCGGTGGCGCAGCTGCTCATGTCACCCATCGCCGGACGCTGGGTTGACCAATATGGCAGAAAGAAAATCATCCTAATCGGCTTGTTTCTTTTTGGTGTTTCCGAACTGATCTTTGGGATGGGGACAAACGTCTACGTTCTCTATTTATCAAGGATTCTGGGGGGAATTAGTGCCGCCTTTATCATGCCGGGTGTCACCGCATACGTTGCAGATATTACGTCTGTTCAGGAACGGCCAAAAGCGATGGGCTATATTTCTGCCGCGATTAGCACCGGCTTTATCATCGGACCTGGCATCGGAGGCTTTATTGCCGAATACGGGATACGAATGCCCTTTTTCTTTGCGGCAGCCGCTGCTTTTTTAGCATGCATCTCATCGTTCTTTATCTTAAAAGAGCCGCTTACCAAGGAACAGCTAGCAGAAATATCGGCTCATACAACGCAGACTAATTTTGTGAAAGACTTAAAAAAATCTGTGAATCCGCTGTACTTTACCGCGTTTATCATTGTATTTGTACTCGCTTTCGGTTTGTCAGCTTATGAAACCGTCTTTAGCCTATTCTCCGACCATAAATTCGGCTTTACTCCGAAGGATATTGCCGGGATTATTACCATAAGCTCGGTTTTCGGAGTGGTCGTACAGATCTTTCTATTTGGAAAAATGGTTGATCTGCTCGGCGAAAAGAAGCTGATCCAAATCTGCTTGTTCTCGGGTGCCATATTGGCGGTAGCCTCCACCATGATTTCCAGCTATTTTGCGGTGTTGGCTGTAACGTGCCTCATCTTCCTCGCCTTTGACCTGCTTCGTCCGGCATTGACGACCTTCTTATCGAGAGCTGCAGGAAAAGAGCAGGGATTCGTGGCTGGCATGAACTCCACCTATACCAGCTTGGGGAATATCGTCGGACCAGCAATGGGTGGAATCCTGTTTGACGTCAATATCAACTATCCTTATCTGTTCGCTGCTGTGATTATGGTCATTGGCCTTGGCATCACATTCGTGTGGAAGCAAAGACCGATAACAGAAGTCGTAACCGAATAGAAGATCATCAATCTCACAGAAAAAGACGTGCCAGCAGCACGTCTTTTTGCATGTCTATCGGAATGTTTGCTCCTCGAGCTCCGCCTTATCCCTGGCTCTCGGAGAGGTTCAAATAATGCTGCAATTCCTCGTAAAAGGCTGGATTGCAAGCCATGACACTGCTTTTTTGATCAAAGGGCAAAGGCGTTCCCGCCATGGACGTGACACGGCCTCCTGCTTCCTCGACGATGATCCGGCCTGCGCCGAAATCCCATGCATTCAACGAAAGGCTGACGTAACCGTCCAATCTGCCTGCGGCTACATACGCCATCTCCAAAGCCGCGCTGCCCAGCAGGCGCATACCGCGTACCTTTCCGGCCAGCTTTTTGACGATTTGATCGATTCCCATCTGCTCTGCTCGTTTGTTCCAAAAAACGCTGGTGCACAGCAAAGCTTCTTCCAGACGAACATGCCGATCAAGACGCAGCGGACGATCATTCAGAAAGGCCCCTTCTCCTTTGACCGCGTAAAAAAGCTCGTCGCGCGAAGGATCGTATACCGCTCCGACCAATCCCTCTCCCTTGTGGTAAACCGCGATCGAGACGGAAAAATTAATCTGCTGATGAACGAAATTGGTCGTGCCATCGATGGGATCAATCACCCAGAGAGTCTCGTATTGACTCGGGTCACCGGCAAAGGTTCGCTCCTCGCCCAATATCCCGTGATCAGGGTACTGCGCCAGGATCAAATCGATGACGTGCTTTTCCACTTCTTTATCGACGGCCGTAACCAGATCGGAGGCAGATGTCTTGTATTCTACGGTAAACGGCTCACTCATCCGAGCCAGGCTCAGCTTTCCCGCAGAGCGGGCACAATGCAGAGCGTGCTCCTTCAGCGCCGCCAGTGATGATGTTTGCACTCGTATCGCCACCCAAACATGACTTTGCTATTAGTGTACCATACTTTACCTCCTGTTACACCCCGCTGGTCGGCCAAGTGCAAATGAAGAGGAGGCCCGTTCTCATGCGGACCTCCTGAAAGTGACCTCTTTAACAGCAGCGTGTGATGCCGCCTTTTTCATAACGTTCACGCAGGGCGTACATATAGTATTCGCGCTCGGTCATCGGAAAAATTCCCGGAGACGCATGCGTGACATACCAGTGCTGCAGATAACGATCGTAGTCCGGCATCCCGAAAATTGTCTTGATCGCGGAGCTTACGCGGCGCAGGGACTTTCGGATCGTTCTCCACTTTTTCCTCATGCGACGTGACCTGTACCGTCCAGGATATCCCCTTTGGACTTGACGTATGGGGACTCATGCAGTTCGTACTGTTTGCCGCGAAGAATATTGATCCAAAGCCGGATGCCGTCCAGAATGATGCCGATGGTTATCACCATGAAGATCGCGCAAACCACAGCGTCGATCTGGTCGTTGAGAATCATCTTTTGCGCAGCTTCGACGGATTTGACCCCGGCTGGCAACGTACCTGCATCCAATGCTTTTTGGAATACCTCCGCATGGGATAGGAAGCCGATTTTCGGATCTGCGTGGAACAGCTTTTGCCAGCCTGCTGTCAGTGTTGCCGAGGTCAGCCAGGCCATTGGCACCAGCGTCACCCATGAGTATCGGGCCTTGCCCATTTTGAAAATGATCGTCGTCCCTACGGTAAAGGCGATCGCTGCCAGCATCTGGTTGGCGATTCCGAAGAGCGGCCACAATGTGTAGATGCCGCCGAGCGGGTCCATGACACCTTGCAGGAGGAAATAGCCCCATCCGATCGAGATGATGGCAGAACCGATCAGGTTGCCGGGCAGCCAGTTTACTTCTTTCATTTTCGGAATGACGTTCCCCAGCATATCCTGCACCATGAAGCGTCCAACACGGGTACCCGCATCGATGGTCGTCAGGATGAAGACGGCCTCAAAGAGGATCGCAAAATGGTACCAGAAGGCCATCAAGGCTTTTCCGCCGAGAATGCCGGAGAAAATGGTGGCCATCCCGATCGCAAGCGACGGAGCGCCCCCGGTACGGGATAAGATGGTTTTTTCCTGAATATCATCAGCCAATGTCGTAATCATATCCGGGGTAATCGTATACCCCCAGCTGGAAATCGTCTGTGCTGCCGCAACAGCATCAGCCCCAATCACCGCACCCGGCGAGTTGATGGCGAAGTAGATCCCTGGCGTCAAGACACATGCCGCGATCATCGCCATGACCGCCACACCGGATTCCATCAGCATGCCGGCATAGCCGATCAACGGAGCATGCGATTCTTTGGCAATCATCTTCGGTGTTGTACCCGAGGAGACGAGGGCGTGGAAGCCCGATACTGCTCCGCAGGCAATCGTAATAAAGAGGAACGGGAAGAGATTACCCGCAAATACCGGACCTGTGCCATCGATAAATTTGGTCAAGGCAGGCATCTGCATCGGAGGCAAGGTGAGGATAATCCCCACTGCCAATACCGCGATCGTCCCCACTTTCAAAAAGGAGCTGAGGTAATCGCGCGGAGCCAGCAAGAGCCAGACTGGCAGTACCGATGCAACAAAACCATAGACGATAATCATCCAGGCCAATTGTACCTTGGTAAAGGTAAAGGCAGGTCCCCATACCGGCGACGCTGCAACCGCCTGCCCCCACCAGAGTGAGAGGAACAAGAGCGCCAGCCCGATGAGCGAGCCCTCCACTACCCGTCCCGGTCGGATGTAGCGCATGTACAATCCCATCAGGATCGCAATCGGCAAGGTCATGAAGATCGTAAACGTAGCCCATGGCGACTCTGCAAGAGCGTTGACCACTACCATCGCCAGGACGGCGATCAGAATGATCATGATTGCAATAATGCCGATCAACGCCAAGGCACCGCCAAACGGGCCGATCTCTTCCTTCGCAATCTGGCCCAATGTTTTACCGTTGCGGCGCATCGAGCCAAACAAAATGATGAAGTCCTGTACAGCTCCGCCGATAACGACCCCGACGATAATCCAGATCGTCCCTGGCAAATATCCCATCTGAGCAGCCAAAGTAGGTCCTACAAGCGGCCCCGCACCGGCAATCGCGGCGAAATGGTGCCCAAACAGGACCCATTTGTTCGTCGGTACGAAATCCTTGCCGTCGTTGTTCACCTCTGCAGGTGTGGCCCGATTGTCATCCAGGCCCATGATTTTCTTCGCTATAAAACGGCTGTAAAAACGATAAGCGACAGCATAAGTACAGATTGCTGCAGTCAACATCCAGAACGAGTTGAC
>DASQMM010000429.1:0-4229 GCA_035645495.1 Brevibacillus sp.
TCCTTTTCGAGCAACCATTACAAATTTGCCGGAGCTGTCATCCCTGTCGTAATAGCAAGTCGGTTCCAGCAGTTGATTACGTTAATCGCCATAATCAGCGAGACGATCTGTTTCTCTTCAAAATGTTCCCTCACTTGCGCATATACGCCCTCGGACACGCCGCGTTCTGCGATCAGAGTCACAGCCTCTGTCAAAGCGAGGATGGCCCGCTCCTCTTCGCTGTATACATCTGCTTCCCGCCACGCGTTCAGCAGATAAATACGCTGCTCGGTTTCCCCAAGCTTTCTTGCGTCTTTCGTATGCATATCCAAACAAAAGGCGCATCCGTTAATCTGGGAGGCTCGTATTTTGATCAATTCTAGCCACTTGGGCTCAAGACCACTCTCTCTCACAAACTTCTCCAGCTGGAGCATGGTTTGATAGGCTTCCGGATTTGCTGCTCTGTAATTCATTCTGGCTTTCATGAAACTCCATCCCTTCCCGTCTAAAAATGTGTTGCCGTACTCATAGACGAGAAGCCCCGAGGTTTTGTGACCGCATTTAGAAAAGATGTTTCACTTTGTCAGGATTGACCAGAATATAGATTCGTTTGATCCGCTCCAGGTCTTCGTCCAGGACGAAACTGATCGCTGTCGGCCTCATCTCCGCTCCATGCATCAAAATCCCGGGCTGGCCATTGAGCGAGCAGATTTGAAGGGGACCGCTCCATTTTCGGGAGACTCCCAGCAGGAATGCCACAACATGCTTGTCGGGACTGATCGGTCGAATGGCTGCACGGGTCTTGCCGCCGCCATCCGTGATGAGAACAGCATCCTGGCTCAACAAGCGGATCAAGGCTGCAGCATCCTCTTTTTGAATCGCATCGACAAACTGCTCCACCAGCCTTTGGGCGTGCGCGGGTTGGACGTCCACCTGCATCTGCGCCGCTTGGATCTTCTGCTGCGCACGGCTGTACAGCTTGCGGCAAGCCGGTTCTGCCCGTTCCAGCATCTGGGCGATCTCACGATATTCATAGCCCAGCGCCGATCTCAGCACAAAGACGGCACGCTCAGACGGCGACAGGTTTTCCATCAAAACGAGGAGCCCATACGAGATGGCCTCCTCCTGTATCAACGCATGCAAGGGATCACCTCTGCCGTCCACGTCAGGCAGCGGCTCCGGCAGCCACTCGCCGACGTAATGCTCCCGTTTCCTGCGCGCCGATTTCAAGAGATCCAGACAGCGATTGGTCAGCACCTTGCACAAATAGCTTTTCATATGGTGAATGTCTCCGATGTCGTCTCGTGCCAAGGTGAGAAAAGTCTCCTGCACAATATCCTCCGCTTCGCTTACGGTTCCCAGCATGCGATACGCGATGGAAAACAACAATGGTTTGTACTCGCGGTACACATCCTCCATCTGCATGCTCATCATAGCGGCGAACCAAACTGCCAGATCGTATGGCTCAGGCTGTTGTAGCGAAAGCTGATGTGCAATCGCTCTGCCGTACGCACATCATCTGCAGCTCCCATCGCATAGATGAGAGGAACAAAATGCTCGCTTCCATATACGGGAACCGCCTTCTCCGCATGAGGCGCCAAGGAGCGGTAGTTCGCGAGGTCTTCCACATTCCAAGATGTCAGCGTATCCTTGAGCCAGTCCTCGAACTCCACCGCCCACTCATAGGCTGCTCCGGAAGTCTCGCGCATGTTGATATAGGAAAAATTGTGGATGGTGCCGCCGCTACCCAGAATCAGCACATCCTTGGCACGCAAGGGGACCAGGGCACGACCGATCGCATATTGCTGCTCCACGGTCAGCTGCGGATTTACCGACAAAGAGATAACGGGAACATCCGCATTCGGATAGATCATGCGGAGAACGACCCAGTGACCGTGGTCCAAGCCACGCTGTTCGTTCATTCGGACAGGCACACCTGCACGCTGCAGCAATTGATACGTCTCCTCTGCGATTTCCCGATCTCCCTTGGCTGGATACTGAATTTCATAGAGTTCGCGGGGGAAACCGCCAAAGTCGTGAATCGTCGGGTAGACATCCATCGTGCCTACCTCCTGCAGTGGAGACTCCCAGTGTGCAGAGAAAATGACAATGGCCCGCGGGCGACGTGGCAACCTCTCCGAGAGCTGATTCAAGGCTTGTGTGTAGCTGTTATCTTCAATCGCAAGCAGCGGCGCACCGTGTGCGATGAAAAAAGATGGCATCATGTTTCAACAACCCTTTCTTTTATTAACCTAGTTACTTTTAGTAAGTATTATTATATCGGAAAACGAGTACCATTACTATCCTTTCCAGAAAAAATGATTTGGGATATGCATTTACTTATCTGAAAATAAGAAATATATACTGAATTCTTTCAATTTATTGACTGTTTTGGACACGTGGCTGTATAATTTGCAAAACAGTGTTTTCTAGTTAAAAGCAAAGTGAGGAGTTGCTTCTATGAAAACCAACAGAATCACCAGTTTGCTGTCTGTCCCGATGTCTGCTGCACTCATCGCCTGCTCTTTATTCTTGCCGATGCTTTCTTTCGGAGGAGGGAAAGCTTACGCTCAAGAAACTGCGGCGCAAGTCAAGCAAGCACCTTCCATCACCGTTACTCTCTTGGGCACCGGCTCTCCACTTCTCAGCATGGAGCGTTTCGGTCCTTCTACCCTCGTGGAGGCTGGCGGGGAACGGTTGCTGTTCGACGCAGGGCGCGGTGCTGCTCTTCGACTCAGCCAACTTTCCATCATGCCGGGGGAAATAGACAAGCTATTCCTCACTCACTTGCATTCCGACCATACGATTGGCATCCCCGATGTCTGGCTGACAGGCTCTCTGCCTGCAGCAGGAAAACGAGCGACCGAATTCCAGGTATGGGGTCCCCAGGGAACCAAAGAGATGATGGTCAACTTGGCAAAAGCCTACGAGGAAGATGTAGCCGTCAGGAAGGAAAACCAAAATGAAAATCTGAAAGGTCTGGACGCAATCGGACACGATATCGAGGAAGGGGTCGTCTATGAGCACAACGGCGTTCAAGTCGTCGCTTTTCTCGTCGATCACGGTCCGATGGAGCCAAGCTATGGATACCGAGTGAATTACAATGGGCACTCCGTCGTCATCTCCGGTGATACGCGCTATAATGAGAATTTGATTAAATACGCAAAAGGAACGGATTTGATCATCCACGAGGTAGCAGCCGCCAAACCGGAAGAGAAATCGCCTGCGATCCAAAAGATTTTGGACATTCATACCACCCCTGAGGAAGCAGGGAAAGTATTCAGCCAGGTACAACCAAAGCTGGCCGTCTACTCGCATATCGTCTTGCTCGGCGGCTTGACAGATGCAAATGCCAACCTCGCTGTGAGAACGAGCAAGGTATACGATGGCAATGTGGTAGTCGGAGAGGATTTGATGTCTTTCCACATTGGCAATGACGTACAGGTGAAAGAACCTCAATTCAAATATGTAAAATAAGTGCGGGGAAATCACCCTGTCCTCTTGTTTGATGCTCCACCAGTTGTAGTGGTGAAAAAAAAGGCTTGTCGCCTCAAAAACCGACAAGCCGTTTCTATTAGAAGAGAGCTATGTGCGGATGCCTTCTGGCAAAGCGTCCATTACTATCCTTTCCAGAAAAAAGATAAATTTAACTTTGAACAGCGTTTACTTCCTTCCGATTTGACCTTGAATGGGGAAGTGCCAGGATTGCTACAATTGCCACTGCAACCCCCAATGCTCCCATCCAGGTCACCGAAGCGAGAGATACCTTTTCTACGGCAATGCCCCCAATTCCTGCACCAGCTGCCATGGACAATTGCATCATGGACTGATTAAGGCCAAGCAAAACTCCTGAGGATTTCGGTTCGAGCGTCGCCAAATGATATTGTTGCGTTGGTCCGGATGACCAAGCAGCGAATGACCATAGGATAAGAATAGCGAATACTGCGGCTGTTGAATTCGTTACCACTGATAGTAATATCAGCATCATGATGTGAAGCGCCATTCCCCCGATCAATGTAACAGCTACTCCCCATCGATCCGTGCTATAGCCACCAAACTTAGAACCAACGAGGCTGGCAATCCCAAAAATCAGCAAAGCTGTGCTGAGGAGATCACTGCTGATCCCGGAAACGGTGAGCAGATAAGGAGTCAAATACGTATATGCAATCGAATACCCGCCTAACCAGAAGAAGGTAATGGATAATCCAAGGGCTACTTTTTTCTTTTTCAGAAGGGCTAGTTGTTGAAGT
>DASQMM010000430.1:0-1819 GCA_035645495.1 Brevibacillus sp.
ACTTGGCGACTTCCCCTGTGTTTGACGAGGAGCTGTCGCAGCGTGTAGCAATGCATCAAGCGCGCCGGAAGAATTCCTCTTTTCCATGGGAAACGATTGAGGAACCGTATGACCTGGCAGAGAAGCTGCAGGAATTGGCGAAGCGTCCTGACGTGTTGGCGGGTGAGACGGTATTGCTGGTGGATTGCCTGATCCTCTGGCTGTCCAACTGGCTGGTTCGCGATGAACTGCAGCCGGATCTAGTGTTATTGCTGCAAAAGGTAACGGAACTTCAGCTGGTGATTTCCTCTTTTCCGGGTACGTTGCTGCTCGTCACCAATGAGGTAGGCTATGGGATTGTCCCGGAGTATGCACTGGGACGGATGTTTCGCGACGCGGCAGGCATGATGAATCAACGAGTGGCAGAAGTGAGCGAGCAGGTTTTCCTGCTAACGGCGGGCATCCCGCTGGAAATCAAGAGCAAAGCTTTTCCCTTCGTGTAAAGGGCAGCTTCAATTTTGGCTTTTTTTGTGATATAATAGAAAAAAAGCAATGGAAGGGATAAGGATACCATGCGTCCCTACAGGACGGTTTGGAAACAATTTGACCTCTCCTATATCTAGCTTCGTAGTAGTCGATCGTCACTTGGGCGGTTAACCTACTACGAAAGCGAGGCCATTTGTATGAGTAGCGACTTACACTTGCGAATATCCTCCGTAGTTGGTTGGCAGCCCTTGCCAAAACCGACAAAAATGCGAGGAATTCATGATGAGGAGAGCGCTGCAGTCGATTCAACATTACGGTATGATTTTGTTTGGAGCTTGTTTGCTTGCTTTTGCTTACTATCACATTAATTATCAGAACCACCTGTCAGAGGGCGGGTTCGTCGGTCTGGGGCTTTTGGCGAAATACGCCTTTGATGTGTCACCAGCACTGATGATGCTGGCCTTGGACATTCCCCTGCTCTTGGTGGCTTGGCTGGTAAAAGGACGCCAGTTTATTTGGAACACGGTCATTGCATCGTTGGCGTTTACAGGCTTTTACGAAGCGTTTGAGATGTTTTCACCCATCGTCATGGACATGAGCTCCATGATGCCCGTCGCTTCCCTTTTGTCTGGTGTGTTAACCGGACTGGGTACGGGACTGGTCCTGCGATATGGCGCAGCGACTGGCGGCGATGATATTTTGACTTTGTTGCTCAGCAAGTACACAGGTCTTACAGTCGGGACGATATTCCTTTTGATGGACGTCATGGTTCTCAGCCTGTCCTTCTGGTACGTACCGCTGAAAGAAATGATGTACACGATCCTGGCTGTGTTTATCTCCAGCCGCGTGATCAACTGGAGTATGGGAAAAGGTGCTGTATCTTCGGAAGAAGTGCAGCCAGCTCACGGACATGGTCCCGTTTCCCTGCATCATCGATAATGAACGTGAAGTGCGTAGGTACGTGCATGGCATATAGCAAATCTATCAGGCTTGATAGGCATCAACACCCTTTCATGAGACAGGCGCCGCCCGCGGAATGGCCAGTCTGCATGAGGGGGTGTTTTTGTTTTTGCGACTTCCGGCGCATATCACATTCGATCCTGACATCCGATACCAGAAAAGAGAAGAACAAGGTAAAGGAGACACGAAGATGACGACCTACTACTATTTCACCTGCACAAAATGCGGGACCAGAGGAGGTTCTTTGGAGAGTCAGGCATGGGGTTGGGGCAACTTCGACATGATCGAATCGTTTAAATACCTTGCCTACCATATAGAAAAATGCGGTGAAGATTCGATCCGTGTCATTTCCGAAGAAGTGGAGCAGTATGTGGATCTTTTGCACGATGAATAC
>DASQMM010000431.1:0-3956 GCA_035645495.1 Brevibacillus sp.
CATTTACAATGACGATATGATCAACGGTTCGTGAACACCATTTCCCTTACGATGAAGGAAGTAACAGACATGTATCCATTGCTATCGAGTAACATTCGCAAGATTCTGGGGGTTGTCCTCTGTCTTCTTTTGCTCATCTACCTCTGCTATGCCAGCCTGGTATTCGGCGTGATTGACACCAGTTGGCAGACAGCGATTGATGCTTATACACATTTTAATGGCTCTAATGAACATATCGTCATCAAGGAAGTGCGTGTCCCGCGTGTTCTGAACGCTTTGAGCGTCGGGTTTTGTCTCGGCCTGGCCGGTACCTTGCTGCAGTCTCTGACGCGAAATCCCGTAGCTGATGTTGAACTATTCGGGCTAAACGCTGGTGCCGCGCTGTTCGTTGTCTTCGCCGTGACGTTCATCGGAATCAGCTCCTTGACCCAGTTTACCTGGATTGCCTTCATCGGATCTGCTGCGGCAGGCATCATCGTCTACCTGCTCGGCTCATTGGGCCGGGACGGATTATCCCCCGTCAAGCTGATTTTGGCCGGAGCTGCGATCACGGCACTGTCCGCATCGATTCGCCACGGCATGATGGTGCTCAACGAAAAAGCTGCGGATGAAGTGCTCTTCTGGCTGGCTGGTTCCGTCGGCGGCAGAAAGCTGGAGTACCTGGAAACGGTATTCCCCTACATGCTGGTGGCGTGGATTCTGGCCTTTCTCTTGGCACGGCCAATCCAAACCCTTTTGATGGGAGAGGATGTAGCCAAAGGACTGGGGCAGCGCACCTTGCTAGTCAAAATCATGACGGGACTGGTCCTCGTCCTGCTCTCAGGCTCCGCTGTCGCGGTTGCCGGACCAATCGGCTTCGTCGGGTTGGTCACGCCGCATCTGGCACGTTTTTTTGTTGGAATCGACACGCGCTGGGTCTTGCTTTACAGCGGAATGTTCGGCTCGGTCCTGCTGTTGGCCGCCGATATCGCCGCCCGCTTCGTCGCCATGCCTGCGGAAGTGCCGATTGGCGTCATGACGGCCCTGATTGGCATCCCGTTCTTCATCTATGTGGCACGAAAGGGGCTGGATGAAAAGTGAAAGAATATCTGCCTCTTCGCCTCGGCAAGCGTTTTTCGTCTTTTCAGTTACATAAAAAGGCGATTTGGTTCACTCTGCTGGCATTCGTGCTTACCTTTTTGATGATGATCATCAGCCTCGGGATGGGCGAAATGAAAATCTCGCCGCTGGAAGTGGTAAAAGTGCTGCTCGGCATCGGCTCCGAGCAACACGAGCTGATCGTCCAGCAATTCCGGATGCCGCGCATCATTATTGCGGTTCTAGTGGGTGCAGCACTCGCCTCTGCAGGTGCGATCATGCAAGGGATCGTTCGCAACCCGCTGGCATCGCCAGACATTTTGGGCGTATCAGGCGGTGCGTCCGTCGCGGCAGTGGGCTTCCTGTTGCTTTTCGAGACAGCCAGTATCCGCTGGCTCCCGCCCATTGCTTTTCTCGGGGCTACGCTAACGACCTTGCTCCTGTATGCCCTTGCCTGGAAAAAAGGGGTTACTCCCCTTCGCTTGGTGATGATCGGCGTCGGAATCAAGATCGCGTCTGGCGCCCTCGTGACGCTGTTGATCATGTTCAGCCCGTTTTTGCTGCAAAATAAAGCTTTGCTTTGGCTGACAGGCAGCATCTACGGTGTATCCTGGGATGACGTCCAAATGATTCTGCCTTGGATCGTCGTACTGATCGCCTTGGCAGCCTTGCTGGCCAGAAGGGTAAACATCCAGCAGCTTGGCGACGAGATCGCCACCAGCGTAGGCAGTCGCTTGCAGCTCGATCGCTTCCTTCTCCTGATGATCTGCGCGGCACTGGTCGGCACGGCTGTCTCCGTCGGTGGGGACATCAGCTTTGTCGCCCTCTTGGCACCGCATATCGCCAAGCAATTGATCGGACCATCCTTCGGCGGAGCACTGCCTCTGTCCGCTCTGATCGGCTCGCTGATCGTACTCATCGCAGACTTGATCGCCCGCATGGCTTTTTCACCGCTCGATGTGCCAGTCGGCGTCTTTACTTCGGCTGTGGGAGCGCCATTCTTTATCTATCTGCTCTATAAAAACCGCAATCACTGACAGAAAGGGGTCGGAATACCATGCATGCATTGGAGACGCGTCAGCTTACCTTGTCATACGGGGAGCGCAACATTATCGAAGAGCTCGATTTAACCATTCCGAGTGGGAAAATTACCGTTTTGATCGGCAGCAACGGCTGCGGCAAATCTACTCTCTTGCGCTCTCTTGCACGTCTTTTAAAGCCTAAGGGAGGAGCGATTCTGCTCGACGGAGAAGCTATCGCCAAGCGCTCGACCAAAGAGGTAGCGAAACGGCTCGCCATCCTGCCGCAAGGTCCCACTGCCCCTGAAGGTCTCTCTGTCCTGCAATTGGTCAAACAAGGGCGTTACCCCTACCAGACCTGGCTGCAGCAATGGTCCGAGGAAGACGAGAAAATGGTCAATCGGGCACTGGAGGCAACCCAGCTCACCAGCCTGGCTAACCGGGCTGTAGACTCTCTCTCTGGCGGCCAGCGTCAACGCGCCTGGATCGCTATGACACTGGCGCAAGGCACCGAGACGATCCTCCTGGATGAGCCTACGACCTATCTGGACATGTCGCACCAGATTGAGATTCTCGATCTGCTGTTTGAATTGAATGAGACCGAGCAGCGCACCATCGTCATGGTCCTGCACGATCTCAATCTGGCTTGCCGTTATGCGCATCACATCGTCGCCGTCCACAATCAGACGGTCGTGGCAGAAGGAGCGCCAGAGGAAGTCATGACCCAAGAGCTGGTCCGTACGGTTTTCCATATGGAATGCGAGATTACTCATGACCCCCTGTACGGCACTCCGATGTGCATTCCCTATAGCAAGAGCCGTCTGGCCGCCTCAGTGGCGAACAAGCAGGAAGCTGCCAAAGAACCGGTAATGGTGTAAATCAAACAAACGCGGGCATGGTTGACATGTCCGCGTTCTCCGACACAAGATGATTGACAAATATTTATTTTTGTGTTATTGTAAAAAATTACGAGTATTTACATATTGTCTAATTCCTTTCATAATATTCTTTGAAAATGCATCAGTCTTCTTCAAAGAATCATTGAGAGGAGTTGAGACACGGCATGGATACGCTACCCTGCCAAGGGTGCAAGGGATTGTGCTGCGGACCTGTCCCGATCACAGAGAAGGAATTAAAGAAAATCCAGAAAAAAATCAAGACGATGCCGCGAAAAATCCGCATAGAACTGGAAAACCAGCCGCGTTTGTTCGGCACCTGCATCTTTTACGATATCAATCAAGACCGCTGCGGCATACATAGCGTTCGACCGGAAGTGTGCCAAGCCTTTGGGTATCATCAAGACCTGGTTTGTTTCCGCAAACCGGAATTGGCCACGAAAGAAAAACTCACCTTCAAGGAAAAACCGATCGGCCATCTCAGCATAGACTTTACCTGGAAGAACTTTTGATACACCAAACCAGGGAAAATTTGGTATACTGAAGCTATACCAGTTCGGGGAGGGGTTTCCATGTGGTACATCCTCGGTATTGTTGCTGCCGTCGTCGGCGCAGGTTGGGGACTGACCGGCTTGCTAAGTCTGAAAAGCAGAGATGAACATGCGATCAAAAACTACAGTGGCGAAATCTACGCCCATCAGAGCCAAATGTATCACCAAGACAGCAACACTCCCTTTTAAGCACAAAAAAAGGACCGTATTCCGCAGCTTCTGCTGTTGTGAATACAGTCCTTTTTCGTTTCCTGCCCTTTTTTACTACTTCAGGTTATAGAAAGCTGCACGTCCGCCAAAGCGAGCTGTGTCGCCCAGTTCGTCTTCAATGCGCAGCAATTGGTTGTACTTCGCTACGCGGTCTGTGCGGGATGGAGCACCTGTCTTGATTTGACCCGCGTTGGTCGCTACCG
>DASQMM010000432.1:0-3167 GCA_035645495.1 Brevibacillus sp.
GTATCCAATTGGTAAGGCGTCCCCATCAAAGCGGCGACTAATGTCAGATTGCCGCCAACCACAGGACCGCTGGCACAGCCCTCCACCATACAGACAATCTCTTCCCCTGGGGGATTGATCAGTTTACCCAACGGTTCTGGCTCAGACATGGCGCGAATCAGGTACGATTTGGACCAGTCGTCCAGTCCGTGGGCCAGATCGGAGGCTGCCATCGGTCCATGCAGGGTCGCCAGATTGGCGTTTTGCCCAAATACCGTATGTAAGGCCGTGATGTCGCTGTAGCCTACGAACAGCTTCGGATTTTGCGCGATACAGTCGTAATCCAGCAACGGCAGGATTTGCGGCGCGCCGTATCCTCCGCGCAGACACAAAATTCCGTCAACTTCATCGTCAGCGAACATGGCATTCAGTCCATCCGCCCGCTGCCCGGGGGTACCTGCCAGATACCCCCCGTAGCTTTGCTTGCAGGTCTCCCCGACTTTTACCTTGTATCCCAGCGCCTCCACCTCGGCGATCGCCTTTGGCAACAGCTCCTGATCGACAGGGCTGGATGTCGCGACAATCCCGATGGTATCTCCTGCTCGCCATGCTTTTCCCTTGTTCATCTCTCTCATTCCCCTTTTTCTTCCAGATAGGCCCACTTCAGATCAAATTTGCTGAGCGGATCGATTCGCACTCCTTTTAGCTTTCGGCTTTGCACCCAGGCATTCACATCGCTGAAAATCCCGGTCAACGGCATTTCTTCCATCAGCAAAGCCTCCGCTTCAAGCAAGATTTGCTTGCGCTTTTCATTGTCTGTCTCGACATAAGACTTCCGGATTAGTTCCGCATACACCGGATTATGCCATCGGGTAATATTGGACGAGCTGTATTTCTCCACGAATTTCTGCAGGAAGTCGACCGGATCATTGGTGTCAGCCGTCCAGCTTGATCGGGTAATCGCGAACTTGCCAAGCTCCTGATCGTCCAGAAAGACTTTTGTCTCCTTGCTCTGCAGCTTTACCTCGACGTCCAGCACCTTTTTCCAGGTGGCCTGCAAAGTCAGCGCAATCGCTTTATTGCGGTCGGAGGTGTTGTATAAATAGGTAATTTCCGGTAGTTGCGCAATCCCCAGCTCTCTCATGCCCTCTTCCAGGAGCTTCTTCGCTTCCTCTGGCTGATTGTCGGCAAAAAATCCTTCCGGCCGCAAGCTGGCGGTGATCGGGGTGATGCCCATCAAGGGTGTTTGTCCCGCCTGTCCGATATGCCGGGCAATTTCCTGTCGGTTGATCGCGTAGGCGAATGCTTTGCGGATCTTGGCGTTGGTAAACGGCTCCCGCTCCGTATTGAAGCGGATGTAGTACGATGTCGCCTTGGGCTTTGTGTGCAGCTTGCCTTCCTTCCTGAGCGGCTCGATCGCATCAATCGGGAGCCCGCTGATCGGATTGCCGGCCCAATCGAGTTCGCCTCTATCAAACATGGAAAGCTCGGTGCTGGCATCCGCGATCATGAAAATCTCCACCCGCTCCAGCTTGACCGCTTCCTGCTCCCAATACGACCCGTTTTTCACCAGCACGATTTTATTCCTGTGTTCCCACTGATCCAGCCGGAACGGACCGTTGGTGACGAGGGTCTTCGGGTCCGTCGCCCACTGTGGATTGGCCTGCGCCACATCTTTATTCACCGCAGGAAGAAAGGAGACCATTGTCGGGAAAAATGGAATTGGATTTTCCAAAGTAACCCTGAGTGTCTTGTCGTCGATGGCCTTCACGCCGACGTCTTCGATCCTGGCTTTGCCTGCTGAAAAGGCTTGTGCGTTTTTGATGCTGTAGTAATTGTAAGCAGCCGGGGAGCCTGTTTTCGGATCAAGCGCATGCTTCCAGGTGTATTCAAAATCATGGGCCGTGACCGGGGCACCGTTGGACCATTTGGCATCTCTCAGGGTAAAAGTATAGGTCCGCTTGTCAGGTGATAGCTTCATGTCGGATGCCAGAGAAAGGACGGGATTTCCGTCTTCATCGAGTCGAGTCAGGCTGTCGTAGAGCTGACGGATCAGGGCACCCGAGACTGTATCCTCGGCGAAAATCGGATCAAGCGTCGCCGGCTCTTCCATATTGAGCCTTAGAACTTGCCGCTCTTGCTGTGAAGATTCCTTGGCTTCCACTCCACTGCAGGCAGCCAACAAGCTGACCGCTGTCAAACATACACACATGCAAGAGATCCATTTTTTTAATTTGTTCACTGTTTCTCATTCTCTCCTTCGCTCTGTTTGTCCACTTTCCTATCCTGTGCAAAATAGGTGCCGGGCTTGCGAGAGAAGGTGAGAATAGGTATTACTTCCCGATTCCCCCTCTTACCTCCTTCATGAGATTTCCATCACAAAATAAAAAAGCTCCACTCTCTTCAGTGAAGCCGTGTGTTTATTGCGTTTGTTGCGATTTTGGCAGGATCAGGGTAAAGGTAGAGCCAGATGACCCGCTGTGGGTCAGTATCAGGTCCCCGCCCAATGCCCGCGCCATAATCCGGGAAAACGACAATCCAAGTCCCAACCCCCGGACCTTGTCCTTTTTATTGCTGCCTCGAAAGAATCGTTCAAAGATTAGGGTCTGCTCGTTTTCGGGTATTCCCTTGCCGTTGTCCGCCACGTCTATGCGCAAATCGGCTTCTGTCTCATAGAGGCGCAGTCCGATCTTGCCATCCAAGTCGATGGCCTGGCGTGAATTGTTCAAAAGATTGATCAAGATCTGTTGGACCCGCCCGGGATCGACGGGGATGACCCACTCCTGCGCAGGCATTGTCGTGGTGAGCGTGAGGCGTTCTGCATCTTGCCCAATCTTCCATTGGGAAGCGATCTCGTAGATCAGCTTGTTCAGATTTTGCCATTCCCGGTTTACCGTAATCTCGCCGACGGCAAAAGAATTGAAATCGAGCAAATCCTCCACCATTTTTTCCAGTCGTTTGGTTTCTCGCAGACAGATCAGCAAAAATTCCCGTTCTTCTTCCCCTGATACGACCTTGTCGTTGATTGCCTGTATCAAGCCGCTGATCGAGGTAACCGGGGTCTTCAATTCATGGGTGACGCCAGCCAAAAGCTCTGTGCGCATGCTTTCCAGCTGCCGAAGCCGGTCTGCCATCTCCTTGAACGTCGAGACCAGCTCGTGAATTTCCTTTTCCTTGATCTGCTTGGT
>DASQMM010000433.1:0-5007 GCA_035645495.1 Brevibacillus sp.
TCAAGTCTTCTGCTTCTTCAAACATTCCGGCATAGACCGTCAACTGATGATCGATCTCTTTTTTCTTTGTCTCGATCGTCTCTTTGTCTCGCAAGTTGTCTTCAAGAATACGCGTATCCTGCGCCAAAATCAACTGCAGGCCTTCCATCCGGGTAAGAAAATCACCGAAGTCAGAGGAGCCGAGCAGCACGTCCAAATACGAGACGGTGCCGCGTTCATACATCGACTTGACGCGCGTTTTCAACAGGACTTCGCGCTTTGCTACGCGATCTTTTGCTTCATCCAGTTCGTCCTGAGCTTGAGCCGCCTTTTGCGTCGTCTCTTCCATCTGCGCTTCCAGCTTGTCCAATTTGGCCTGTGCTTCATTGCGGCGCAGATCGATTTGCATCAGTTCGGTGTTTAAATCCTTGATTTGCTTTTTCACCATTGCGATGCCTTGTTCAGCTTTTTGAATTTGCTGTTTTTGCTCTCTTTTCTTTCTCTGAATCTCTGCAAGCTCCCGATTGATCTTGTCCAAGGATTGCTGGCTCGCTGCATGACTTACTTCAGTAGGAATGGAAGACCCGGCCAACAAACCGGTTATCAATAGGGATAGTAGGATCTTCTTTTTCATGATTCTCCTCCCGTACTCTCTCATTTTACACCCGCAGGAATTTGCGGACAGACACCAAACTTCCCCAAATCCCGATGAACGCGCCAATGGCCAGCAGAGCCAGGGCAACCTGGTTGACCAATGGGAAGAGTGGCAACAGTTTGAAGAGTTGTGAAGCTTCAAAGCTGGAGTGAATCGCATCCAGCAGATAATAGTAGCCGACAGTCAGCATAATCGTCGGAATCAGAGCCCCGGCGATCCCCATCAACAAGCCTTCAACGAAAAATGGCCAACGGATAAACCAGTTGGTCGCTCCCACCAGCTTCATGATTTCGATTTCCCGGCGTCGAGCGACAATCGTCAGCTTGATTGTGTTGGCAATCAGGAACATCGCCGTAAATCCAAGTCCGATGATAAAGGCGATACCGACATTTCGAACGGCTCCTGTGACGGCGAAAAGCTTCTCAACGGTTCCTTCGCCGTAATTCAGATTCTTGACAAATTCCAATTTTTTGATCTGTGCGGCGACTGCAGACGTATCCTGGGGCTGTGTCGTCTTCACGACAAACGCATCGGGCAGCGGATTATCTTTTTCCAACCCCTCGAACAAATAAGCCTTTTCTCCCAAACTTTCCTTGAACTGCTTCAGTCCCTCGTCTTTAGGGATAAACGTGACGCTTGCCACTTTGGGAATCGCTTTTATGTTCTCCTCAACCTGTTGAACGTTCTCCTTGGTCGCCAGAACATCCAGGAAGACCCGAATCTCTACCTGCTTTTCTACGGATTGGGCGAAATAATTGACGTTCATCGCCAGGATGAAGAAAACGCCAAGAATTAACAGGGTGATGGCTACGGCGCTAATCGAAGCGAACGACATCCAGCCGTTCCGGCCGAGGTTTTTTACCCCTTCACGGACATGGCGTCCCAGCGTTCTAATCTTCATAGCCGTACTCCCCTCTCTGTTCGTCACGGGCAATGGTACCCGCTTCAATCGCGACGACTCGTTTTCTCATGGTGTTGACAATCTCTCGGTTATGCGTCGCCATGACGACCGTGGTTCCCCTTTGGTTGATCTCTTCGAACAGCTTCATGATCTCCCAAGATGTCTCCGGATCGAGGTTCCCTGTCGGTTCATCCGCGATGATGATGCCCGGGTTATTGACTAACGCCCGTGCCAGCGCCACACGCTGCTGTTCTCCACCGGACAGCTCGCTTGGCAGCATTTTCGCCTTATGCTTCAGCTTGACCAGTCCCAACACGTCCATCACGCGCGGCTTGATCTGCTTCGGGTTGGCCTCGATGACCTCCATCGCGAACGCGACGTTTTCAAACACTGTCAGCGTCGGCAACAGCTTGAAATCCTGAAAGACGACTCCGATGCTGCGGCGCACCAAGGGAATCTGCCTCTCCTTGATCCGGCTGACATTGAACCCTCCTAGAAAAATCTGCCCTTTGGTAGGTTTTTCTTCACGATACATCAACTTGATAAATGTGGATTTGCCCGCACCGCTTGGACCAACCACATAGACAAACTCGCCTTTTTCAATCCGAATGTTGACGCCTTTCAGCGCATTGGTTCCGTTTGGATATGTTTTCCATACGTCAAACATCTCGATCATGCCCATCACATCCTATGTTGTCAGATCGTTCTCTATCTTTCGATCGTAAATATCGACAAAAGACCCCATTCATTTCCCGTCTGCCGTTACCGTTCGTTGGAAATCGGCGGGAAACTTCATCCTATCTATTATAACACCCTGTTTCGCGTATGGTATCCACTAAATCTCTCATTTCTTGTCGAAAACGACTCTCTTTCGGTTGATTCCGACATGATTTTGCCAGTTTTGTCTTCTAAGCACCCACAAACTGGCTTGCCGATCTTTCATTCGATACAATAGAAAAGGGAACCCCATACTTATAAGGAGGTACGGATCAATGAACAACTTTGTGTACCGTAATCCTACAGAATTGATTTTCGGGCGGGGACAACTCGCCGTTCTGGAGGAAAAAGCCAAACAGCTTGGACCTACAGTCCTTCTCGTCTATGGGGGAGGCAGCATCAAACGTTCGGGGCTGTACGACAAAGTAATGTCTTTGCTGCATTCCGCAGGCTGCCGTGTCCTGGAACTGCCAGGCGTGGAGCCGAATCCGCGTTTGAATACAGTGAAAAAAGGCATTGAGCTATGCCGTCAGGAAGGTGTGGACTGGATTCTCGCAGTCGGTGGCGGAAGCGTCATTGATGCCTCGAAGGCCATTGCGGTCGGAGTGCCCTACGCAGGGGATGTCTGGGACTTTTATACACAGAAAGCGGCAGCGCAAGACGCCCTTCCGCTCGGGACTGTCCTTACGTTAGCCGCTACCGGATCGGAGATGAATCGGGGCAGTGTAATCACCAACTGGGAAACGCAGGAAAAATTCGGTGGATCCACTACCTTCCCGACCTTCTCGATTCTTGATCCTGAAAATACATTCACGGTCCCGCGTGACCAAACCATTTACGGCATTTGCGATATCATGTCGCATGTATTCGAGCAGTATTTCAGTCATACAACGGAAATTCCGCTGCAAAGCCGCTTTGCAGAATCCATCTTGAAAACGGTTATCGAAAATGCTGAACGCGTCCTGGCAAACCCGGAAGATTACCATGCTCGAGCGAACATCCTCTACTGCGGCACCATGGCGTTGAACGGAACGCTGCCTGTCGGAGTCGAGACAGATTGGGCTACCCACTCGATCGAGCATGCCGTGAGCGCCGTGTACGACATCCCGCATGGCGGGGGGCTGGCGGTCATCTTCCCGAAATGGATGCGCTATGTCTACCGCGAAAACGTGGAGCGATTCAAGCAATACGCGACAGAAGTTTGGAGCATCGATCCGGCAGGGAAGTCGGATGACGAAATTGCCCTCGCCGGGATTGAGGCGACAGAGGCATTTTTCGCCCGCATCGGTGCTCCTACCCGTCTCGCTGACTATCAGATCGGTGACGAAAAGCTGCAGGTGATGGCGGAAAAGGCTACTCCGTTCGGGGCGATCGGTCGGTTTAAAAAGCTGGCTAGCAGTGATGTAGCCGAGATTTTGCGGATGTGCCTGTAATAATCAGTCAGCAAAAAAGGATAGGAGCCTCGTAGCTTCTATCCTTTTTCATGTTTTTATGGCAATTCCACACTCCACTCTACATCGGAATACCTTTTTGTCACAGCTGACAGCGACAGGGTCAGTTGTTTCGGAAATTCCTCCATCTCGTCTATACTCAGACTAATCCGCATGACCTCTCTGCCATTGGAATCCTTGCCGATGCCATCAAAAGCAGCTCCATTGATCGGATAAGACTTCCCGCTTTGATCAGTCAACTCCCACCATGCATGTTCAATCGAGTACATATCACGAAAAGCCACTTCCAAGTCAAGCTCTGTGCGTGCGGGAGTCTGACTCTTATCTTTTTTCAAGCTTTGCACAGTAAATCGATTTCCCTCATACTCGACGCTTTTCGGCTCTGTCGAGAGCATCTCCGGCTGGAACTCGAATTTCAAGTCTACCGGCTCCGCCATGTGAACAGCGTCCAATACAAACGTATACGGACCGCTTTCCCCAAACGGTACATAGGCGGTACTCCAGAGAAAATGACCGTATTGGTCACGTGATCCTCGCCCCTCCTTCAGCATGCCTTGCACAAGCCTCTTGTTCTCCTGCCGATAGGCAGTCACATCTTTGCCGTTGTGATCCAGTATCCGATATTCCAATTTGTACTGCTGATAAGGGACGAATGGTGCGTAGTCAGGGTTTTGCGTTTTTCCGGTCAAGTCGCGGGAATATTGAGCAAGCCTTTTCTTCGCCGACTCATCCCACTTGGTTTCCAGCTCCAGGACTGTCGACGAGGGAGCTTCCGTTACGGTACGAAGCGCGATTTGCAGGCCTTGCGGAGTTGTGTATTCACTCTCCACGGGGGAAACACGGGTGTCAGCGATCGCCTCTTTCAAAGAAAATGGAACTTCCAACTCCCAGTGGCCATTCACCTCTCCGATTTTCTGCGTATCGATGAGCAGTTTTATTTGCTCAGGAAATGACCCTTGCTTTTCGTCTGGGTAAAAATAGAGGTGGCCGATATTGTACTTCTCATCCCATCCCCCTCCGTATCCGTTGGTCAACTGCTGATTTTTATCATCAGTCAGGATTATCCTCTTGTCCAAGGTCTTCCTCAGTTCCTTGGGATCGATCAGGCTTCCATCCTCCTTTTTGATCTGGTAGGACACGAACACCCTTGTAGGATCTGCCATGATCGCTAATACATTGATCGTGATTCCTTGGTCAGTTGTAGAAGCATCGATGCCTTTCGTATAACCTTGCCTTGTAGCCTTTTGGATCCCACTGTCGGGGTACTCTTCTTGCAGCGATACAGGTGGTGCCAGTTCAGACCC
>DASQMM010000434.1:0-2506 GCA_035645495.1 Brevibacillus sp.
GCTTGCCCGTCCTGCCCATTCCTGTCTGAATTTCATCCATGGCAAACAGCATGCCTTCCTCGCGACAGATCTTCTCCACCTCTCGCAAGAAATCCTCGGAGAGCGGAATAACCCCTCCCGAACCAAGGACTGGCTCCATCAAAACAGCAGCAGGCTTAGCTTCCCGACAGAGGGAGCGCAAACCCGCAGCATCCTCCGCCTCCAATTCAAAGACAGGAAACGTCGGCTGCGGAAAGTCCTGATAGACATTCGGTTGTCGGGTTAGGCGCACAGCTCCAAGCGTACGCCCGTGAAAGCTGTTGCGCAGGACGACGATTCCTTCACGACCTGCTCCTTGCGCCTTGGTCCATTTATGGATCAGCTTGATCGCCGCTTCGGTCGCCTCCGCACCCGAATTGGAGAAGAAGACCTTGCCGGGAATTGTTTCTTCTACCAGGCGCTGGGCCAATCGTATCGCCGGTTGATTGAGAAAGACGTTG
The DNA here is from genome assembly GCA_035645495.1 of Brevibacillus sp. Classification (GTDB taxonomy): domain Bacteria; phylum Bacillota; class Bacilli; order Brevibacillales; family Brevibacillaceae; genus Brevibacillus. The sequence goes on from DASQMM010000434.1 coordinate 480, forward strand.
GAGATATGCAAGAATTGCTCCCCTTGCTCATGCAAGGCCTGAACAATTTTCGGATGGGAATGTCCGAGTACATTGACGGCAAGACCCGTAAAGAGATCCAGGTAGCTTTTACCCTCCGTGTCGTACAGGTAATTTCCCGATCCTTTGGCTATCGCAATCGGCAAGCGTTTGTAGGTCGAGATGATGTACTGTTCATCGAGCGAACGCCAGTCCATGTGTCGTCTCTCCCTTAGAGCTGACGCAGCTCTTGCATGATTTCCGTTTTGGAACGGGTCTTGTCGTCGATCTGCTTGATTACACGTGCCGGGGTTCCCGCCACAACTGTATTCGGAGGTACATCGTCAATGACGATGGCACCTGCAGCTACGACGGAGCCTTTTCCTACACGAACCCCTTCCAGAATAACCGCATTGGCACCGATCAGCACGTCATCCTCTACAATCACGGGAGTTGCCGATGGCGGTTCTACAACCCCAGCGATCACTGCCCCCGCTCCTACATGGCAATTTTTCCCAATCGTTCCACGGCCGCCTACTACCGCGTTCATGTCGATCATCGTTCCTTCGCCAATCACTGCTCCAATATTGATCGTAGCGCCCATCATGATGACGGCGTTGTTTCCGATGGTTACCTGATCGCGGATGATCGCGCCCGGCTCAATGCGGGCTTGGATTCCTTTCATGTCCAGCAGCGGAATAGCGGAGTTGCGACGGTCGTTTTCTACGACGTAATCCTCGATTTTATCCGCATGCTGCGTCAATACAGGCTCGATGTCTTTCCATTCGCCAAATACCACTCCGGTATTGCCAGTAATAAAAGACTTGGAGTTGGAACCGAAGTCGATTCCCGCGAGATCACCCTTTATGTAGAGCTTCACAGGTGTTTTCTTTTCGCTTTTTTGAATAAACGCGATAATTTCGTGGGCATTCATCATGTTCATTAGGTAAGTCCTCCTTTAGTTAGAAAGCATGTAAAAAAAGCAATGAGTGCATGCGCTATCTCATTGCCTTTGATTTCTCGCAAGCAAATCGTAAATAGCACTCCACAAAAGGCGAAAGGCCTTAGATGACAGGATTTTGGTTATTCACGTCAATCCCAGCCTCTGCCGCTTAAGGGGAGTGGCAAAAGCTTCGGCGCATCAGCCTTTCTCTCTTTTCCCGCCCCCTGGCAGTTTTCGAAAAGATCTACTCATCTTCAGCGCACCTCTATTTAGATTCAATTATTGAATTTCATTTAACTCTACCAAATTCGAATGCTAGTGGCAACTGCTTTCTCATTGCCCGCCACACTGTTCCTCATTTTTTTGCTCTTTAACTTGGACGACGGTCATGCAGCCAGTCTTTCCCCTCCACTTTTCCTACCGACGCCATCAGCACGGACAAGTGCTCAACGCCGTCGATACCAAGATACTCGTTCATTTCTTTGTCAAACCAATGACCGATTGTACACACGCCAAGGCCGAGCGCATTGGCCGCAATGTGCAGGTTCTGGGCAACATGGCCCACATCCCACCAAATATATCGATATGCACGCTCTTTGTATTTGGCGCGGGTGCGTTCCACAACCGCGGTCCAGACGAAGTTGACTGCACTTCTGCGTGTCATTTCCTGATTTTCGGTAAACCGATAGGCGATTTCGGAGACATCCTCCAGCTTCAGCCCCTCCAGACACCATTGCTCTACATCGAGATGGTACAGACCGCTTGCCAATCCCTCCACATTGTTGATCAGCATATACGTCTCGATTGGATAGAGCGCACCTGCTGATGAGACGGTGCGAATCTGGTAGTCGCCCATGTCGGCCGTAATTCCTTGTGTTGCCCACAGCAAGACATTCAGCTCATTCAACGTCATTTGGGTTTTGAGAAAATTTCGCCGCGAACGACGCTGCTGCAATAGCTCCCAAAGGGGAGGACTTGCTGAAAAGTCCGGTTTCCCCAGCGGAATGCGGACGTGTGCCTCCTTATAACGCAAATACGTCGGCGGTCTGTTGGCAAAGTCGTATTTGGCCGCCCATCCCTCCTCCAG
>DASQMM010000435.1:0-1525 GCA_035645495.1 Brevibacillus sp.
GCAGGAACATATGGCAGGATCGTGGACCGTTAGTGGCATAGGGGAAGACTCGTCCGCATAAGTTGTACAGTAATCAGCGAAGCGGGAGGGGACCCAACTTGCGTACACGTATCGGACAAACCATCCAAAGCTATGCCAAGGAGCATCAGTCGCTCTATTGGTTCACGATAGTCCTGTTTACCATGGGGATTATTTTCGGGGCTGTGCTCGTGCAATCATTACCTCTTTCGCAGAAGCAGGAGCTGCTTGGATTTTTGCAGTACTTTTTTCATCATCTAGGACAACAGGGCATACCCGCATCACGGCCTCATTTTCAGGAGTCATTCGGCCATTACGCCAAGACTGTCGGAATTATGTGGGTGCTGGGACTCTCCATCATCGGACTGCCCATGATCCTCTTGATTTTGTTTTTAAAAGGGGTTGTCGTAGGGTTCACCGTCGGCTTTCTCGTCAGCCAGATGCAGTGGGAAGGACTCAGATTTGCGATGATGGGGGTATTGCCGCAAAATCTGCTGGTCGTCCCGGCGCTGTTTATTGTAGGCGTCAGCGGAATTTCCTTCTCTCTGCGTCTGATCAAAACAAGGTTAGTGAGTAAGCGGGACGGTATCATGCCGCATTTTGTGGGCTACACGGTACTGGTGATCGCCATGCTTGCTGTGCTGATGATCGCTTCCCTGTTTGAGACGTTTGTCTCGCCCCGGCTGATGCAGCTTGTACTTAATTAAGAATGATTATCAGGTAAGAACTTATGTATTTGACTTACTCTATACCCCTCTACTATAATAGGAGCAGGTTTCAAGCGAGCGGGGAGGGGCACTAATGTTGGAAGAAAAGTTAGAAAAAATAAAGCAACAACTTCATGCACAAAACTACAAGTTGACGCCACAACGTGAAGCCACTGTTCGCGTTTTATTAGAAAATGAAGAAGATCATCTCAGCGCAGAGGATGTTTATCTGCTGGTCAAGGATAAAGCGCCTGAAATCGGGCTGGCCACGGTGTATCGGACCTTGGAGCTGTTGAGTGAGTTGAAAATCCTTCACAAAATGAATTTCGGCGACGGTGTATCTCGCTACGATCTGCGCGATGACAATGCCGCCTATCATCACCATCACTTGATCTGTCTTCACTGCGGGACCGTGGACGAAATTTTTGAAGACCTGCTCGTCTCTGCAGAAGAAAAAGTCAAGAATGTTTACAACTTTTACATTACCGATCACCGCTTGACTTTTTATGGGATCTGCAGCCGTTGCATTGATAAAGTGAATGTGGAAGATTTCAAATAAGGTAACTTCTCTTTGTCGGAGAAGTTTTTTCTTTTTTGGTTATGGGCAGCGTATGCCTGTGGCAACCTAAAGCAGGATGTGGAATTTCTGGATGGCGGATACAACGAGATCAACCCTGTCATGGGCGATGGGACAAGAGCATATAGTGGAAGGAAACGCGAGGAGAGGAGATGCCCGGATGCGAGTGTCGTACCGTCGCCTCATGGAGGTACTTCGTTTCCTGCTTCTGTTTGTCACTTGC
>DASQMM010000436.1:0-2174 GCA_035645495.1 Brevibacillus sp.
GCCATCTCATTTTGCAAAAAAGAAAGCTTGTCGGAAATATCCCTTGCCAAATCACTTGAGTGCAACGCAAGCCGCCGCATTTCTCCAGCTACGATCGAAAAGCCTTTTCCGTGTTCTCCGGCGCGTGCCGCTTCGATCGAGGCATTAAGTCCTAGGACTTCTGATTGCCTGGCGATCTGCGAGATGGATTTCAGAACCGTAAATGTAGCATGCAGACGCTCTTGCATCAGCGTCATGGTTTGATACAAGCGCTCACTGTGGGAGGACAAGGATTCCGCACCGTTTTGCATAGCACGGGATTGCGCGGAGACCTCCTCTACGATATCTGATAGATGCTGGGCAATCTGAGCCAGCTTGTTTTGACGGTCAAGGCTGACCCCGAAGACAAGAGCGCCACAGACGACACCGTCTTCCTCGATGGGAAGTGCGCCAGCAACATACGCGACTCCGTACACAGATGAGTCCATCACTTTGCTGATTGGTTTTTGGTTTTTCAAGATGAAATTGGCGAGACTTCCTTCACGGATCGGATCGTCGACGGATAAGCCAAAACGCAAGGATTGTCCTGCGATATAAGTCAGGAATTTCTCTCGATTGGTCACTCCCAGAGTAAAATCCTCCTCGAAGCACAGAACCATTTTATGCATGAGGGGAGAGACACGAACTACTTGCTCGAGCAGGCTCATCACTTTCAAACTCCTTCACAAACAGTGTTTTTTGTTCCAGGAGCATGGTAGAATGCGAATTATAGGAATTGTCTATGATCTCATTATAAATAAAAAATTTAGAAACTTACAGTGCATTGGGAGTACAGTAGGAAAAAAAGCGGAGAAAAAGGTTAAACAGATTACAAATGATGCCGAAGAGTAGCACTTTTTGTCCAAAAAACTAAGGTAATACGTTAAGCAATTTACATAGACACTTCTGATATTTCAGTAAAATCGGATTAGTGGCAATTTCTTGGCACCGCCGGAATTCTGCATTTTTCCGACATTTATCATCAAAAAATTGAACATTTGGGGGTAAACAATGAAGAGGTTCAAAAAATGGGGCGCTTCCCTGATTAGCGTTTCTCTGCTTGTGCTGATGACGACTGCCTGTGGCGGGGGAGCAACGAATACGTCTTCACAGCCAGCACCTTCACAGCCTGCTGACGCTACGCCTTCAACGGACGCTGCCAAGCCAACCTACAACTTTAAACTGGCTCATATCACGCCGCCGACACATATGTGGCATCTGGCAGCTGAGAAGTTCCGAGATGAGCTGGATCAACGCTCCGGCGGCCGCATGAAGCTGGAAATCTATCCGTCCAGCCAATTGGGCACGGAAGCCGACATGGTTCAGCAAATCGCTTCCGGTTCTGTAGATTTCGGTTTCATCACCGCAGCTTATCTGAGTTCCCGTGCGCCTTCCTATGCAGCATGGCTGGCTCCTTATGCCTTTAAAGACCTGAATGAAGCTAATGAAGCACGTAAAGCGGAAGTCTCCAAAAAGATCCTCGCGACCCTCGAAGAACAAGGGCTTATCGGCTTGGACTACTTCTTCGCGGGACAACGCGTAATGCTGTTTAAAGACAAGGAAGTTCTCAAACCGGAAGACATGGCCGGACTCAAGCTTCGCGTCACACCGAGCCCGCCGTTGACTGATTTCTACAAGTCTGCTGGGGCAGCGACGGAAGGCTTGCCTCTGCCAGAGGTTTACTCTGCTGTACAAACGGGCGTCATCGATGGCATGGACATGGACCTGGATGCAGCGATTTCCAACAAATACTATGAGGTCGTCAAATACGGCGCAGTTACCAACCACATGGTGTGGCCAGCTGTCGCGATGGCGAGCAAGGCAAACTTCGATAAGATGCCGGATGAAGACAAGCAGATTATCCGTGAAGCGATCGACGCGGCAGCTAATTTCTCTGCAACGACGAGAGCGGGGCAGGAAGAAGAGTTTAAGAAAACCCTGAGTGACAATGGCATGAAAATTTATGAAATCGATTCCAATCTGTTTGCTCCGTACATCAAGCAATTCGATGATAAATACGGTCCAACAGACCCTCTCATCAAAGAATTCCTTGAAACATTCCGCAAATAGCCAGCGAGGGGGAAAGCATGATGAAAGCATTGAGCGATGGCATATCCAGAATTGAAAAACTCCTAGGCATTGTGCTGATGTTGGCA
>DASQMM010000437.1:0-2087 GCA_035645495.1 Brevibacillus sp.
GCCCCCATGTTTTGCGCCGCCCACAGGTACAGCTTGCCTACGCGGGTCGAGCCGTAATAGGTATTCAGCACGATCGGGAACAGACATTCCAGGAAAATCATCGTGATCTTGGATGCGGAACCCAGCCCCAGAATGAACACCAGAATTGGATAGAGCGCTACACGCGGGATCGGAAATCCAAGAGAGAAGATCGGCTGCACCAGATCATTCAATAGCTTCGAGCGGCTCATCAACAGCCCGAGCGGAACGCCGACGACGGCAGCCAAGGCGAACCCTGCAAAAACGCGGAACAAGGTGACGGGCAGATTCTCCAGCAGCATACCGGTGGTGATCAGTTCAAAGGCAACGACAAGCACTTTGGACAAGGAAGGGAACAACCGCTCAGGCATGATTTGCAAAAAGACCACAAGTTCCCATGCCACGACAATCCAGATGAGCGATTGATATTCGATAAGAAATTTCCATCCTTTTTTCATGATGTTCTACCCCCTGTTCTCCGACCACCAGAGCAATCGCGCACGGACAGCCAGCAAAATTCGATCGAATATAAAGCCAAGCAGGGCAATGAAGAAAACGGAGACAAACATCAGGTCGGTACGCCCGGCCATATCAGCGAGCAGGATCATGAAGCCCAGCCCAAGACCATTGGACGATCCGATCATTTCCGAGGAGAACATCATGACGAAGGTCAGGCCCAGCGATACCCGCAGCCCGTCGAAGATCTTCGGAAGGGAAGCAGGCAGGATGACTTTCCACAGGAGCTGAAATTTGCTTGCCCCCATGTTTTCAGCCGCCCAGACAAACACTTGCTTGACGCCATGCACGCCATCCTTGGTCGCGATGAAGCAGGGAAAAAAGGCGGTTAAAAAAATCAGCAGGATGCGAGTCGTATCCGAGATCCCGAACCAGACCATCAAGATCGGCAAAAGAGCAATTTTCGGAACGGGATTCAGCACGTCGACAATCGGCTGGAAAAAGGTCCCTACCGGTTTGAAAAATCCGGCGGCAATCCCGAGGACGATCCCCAGTACCATGACGAGCAAAAAGCTGATCAGCGAGCGGTACAAGCTGGACGCTGCATTGGTAAACAGCTCGCCGCTGACGATCAAGGCCCACATCTCGCTGCCCACGACATACGGACTAGAGAGATAGGCGGGTATCCATTCCAGACTGGCAAGGGCCTGCCAAATGGCCAGAAGAACCACGATCTCGATCGCGGCAATTTTTTGCAGGCGTTTATCCATCACATTCCCTCCTCGTCCGATGTACCCTGTTCCTGATGGAGCAAGTCCCAAATATGATTGCGGATATCCATGAACTCCTGGGTCTTATGCACATCGAGCGTGCGCGGACGCTGAAAGTCGATCTCGATAATCTCTTTTACCACTGCTGGACGGCCACTAAAGACGACCACGATGTCACTCAGGAATACCGCCTCGTCAATATCATGCGTGACAAACATCACGCTCTTGTTGGATTCCTGCCAAATACGCTGCAATTCTACCTGCATCTTTTCGCGAGTCTGGGCATCTAATGCGCCAAAAGGCTCATCCATCAACAGCACATCGGGATTAAAAGCCAGGACGCGCGCCAGGGAAATTCGCTGTTTCATCCCGCCAGACAGCTCGGAAGGAAGGTTTTTGCGGAAGTCCCAGAGATTCACCAGTTTGAGATAATGCTCGACGATTTCATCGCGTTTGGACTTCTCCATCCCCTGGATTTCCAATCCCCATGCTACGTTGTCAAACACGTTTTTCCATGGGAAGAGCGCAGATTCCTGAAACATCATGCCGCGGTCGGGACCTGGCTTGTCCACTTCCTTCCCACGAATCCGAACCTTGCCGCTAGACTTGGGAATGAAACCGCCTACAATATGCAAAAAGGTACTTTTTCCACATCCGCTCGGACCTACGATGCTGACAAACTTCCCCTCCGGAATCTTCAGGCTGATCTCCTGGATAGCAGTGACTTCCTCTTTCCCTCTGGTGTAGACCTTGCCCAATTTCTCGATCTCGATGGCCGGTGTCTTGTTTTCCATCACTGATTCTCCTTCGCTAGGTAATAGACAGATGAACGGCCCCTATTAT
>DASQMM010000438.1:0-7198 GCA_035645495.1 Brevibacillus sp.
GGTCAATCTGCACGAACCGCGAATCGTACATGACTTCCCCTCTGTCCTGTATCGCCTCCCGCTATCGCCATCCATCCCGGACTACTGTTTCACGCTGGAAAGGCGAATAACCATTCCGCAAGCTACTCAGCTCGTCCAGCAAGAAGTCGCGAAGATGCTGGAAAAGGAAGATCAGAGTTGGGCACAGGAGGCCCGGACACGTCTAGAAGAGGAAAAAGCCATTCTCCAAACGTATTACGAAGAATTGGCGTTGCGTGAAAAAGAGCCAGAGAATCAAGCGGAAGAATCATCTCCCGACCAGCCTGAACCCGAAGAGTCGCTTCCCGAGGAACCAGAGATCATCAATCAAACTGTCGAAGCACCCAAGCAAACGGCATCTCTTGACGAATACCGCAGCACGGGAGGGCGAATCCTCGACTTTTTACGTGCCAATGGCATACCGGTCACCCCGCGTGAACAAATCGACCAGACCGAGTGGCGCAAGAGCACACCGTCTGAGGAGAGGCAACGTCGCATGGACGAGCTGTCCTGGCAATACGAGCCGCGCATGGAGATCAAACTGATCAACGCCGGGTTATTTTACCTCCACTCCACACCGCAAACGAGGCGAATCCTGTAAAAGATCAACGAGAAAATGTGTGGGACAAAAGACAAGTTGCAACAAATCTTTTGTCCCTATCTGGTTACAATAGGAAAAGAAAAGCCTTTTACAAAAGGTGGTGTTATCTTAATGGCCAGACGAATCGTTGCGATTTTCTTTGCTTGGCTGGTTATTCTGCAGATGGTCCATCCTCCCGCTGCTAATGGTGAAGCCAATTGGGATGCACAGTTCCAAGCACGGATCCAAGAGTGGATGAATGCGATAGCAGAACGTGATCCCCAGTTTACACAGTGGCGGAATGCGCGTACAGAGGTGCAAACGTTAGGCGCCAATCAGCATCAATGGCTCGTCAGCATCAAGCAGTCAGAGCAGCAGGTCGGCTATATGGTTGTCGGCGAATCCCCCGATTCGGCACAGCAGCCCCAATTCGTGCTGTTGGAATACGGGGTCGGCGATTATATTCTGTTCGACGATGCGTTCGCTCCCCGAGAGGTTGCCGCTGAGCCGGTATACGACGGCTTTGCATCGCACTGGCTGATCGCCCAGAATCCGTCTTCGGCCCCCCAAATGGTCAATGCCAAAACGGGGGAAGTGTACCCTTCCGCCTTTCATGCCAACGAGCCGGTGATGAGCAAGCTGTCACCTGATTCCGTCGTTCATGAGGGAGGGCGGCTGACGCAGACCCGCATCTTGAAGTCTGAATCGCAAAACCCGTTCGATCAGATTGGCTGGATGCACCAGCTCTATGCCAACAAACGCATATCCTGGGGACAGCTGTGGCAGCAAAACGCTGACCAGTCCCGTGTCACCTATACCGTCCCGCTGTATCACGAGCAAGTACTCGCACCCTATGTCGTCGCATCCCTCCATCTCTGGAATGACGAAAGCCCCTATGTCGGTGTCTGGGATGAAGGATTGCGGTTTGTCCCCTTTTCCTACGCGGAACAAATCGGACAATTTTACCTGAATGAAACAAGCTCTCCAGCCGAATAATCGGTTTGGAGAGCTTGTTTGCATTTAGTGATGCTCGGTTTGGGACAGTCTTTGATGGACAGCATGAAAAACCTCTTGGGCTGTCATTCCTTCTGCGTTGATGACAGGAGCCCCGGTGTTGATGTTTGCCATCCCCATCATGTTGTCATCCTGTCCGGTGACCACGACAGCATCTACTTCCTGTTGCCAATTCCCGAGCTGCACTACCTCATACCCATTGTCACGCAGCATTTGACTGATTGGGGTCAGCGATTGCTCCACAGCTACTCTCGCCATACGATCCCTCCGCCCGTTCTTGTAGTGTTATTTACGCAGCAAAAGCCTAATGGACATGGGGATTGCCCCAAACCAGCGCGACGACCAGGATTCCCGCGGACGCTTGTTTTGCTTCCGCTCTTCCTTGGGCGTCTCCACGTATTGGACGAACAATCGGGTCAGGTACTTCAAGTACTCCTGAAAGGACATGACACGTCCCTCCTTTACCTTTCGGGTCTCGCCCCGAAACACAATGGCAAGGCCCTCTCCCCTATTTTGTCCCGGTTTGGCTGCTTTCAATCTCCGTACAGATGTCCTATCCTGCCCGAATGGTCTTTACAAGGTTTTGGCTTTGCTGATCGGTGAAGGTTTGGCGATTTTGACCGTTTTTTGCTCGGCATCATAATAGACGTCAAATCCGAGTGCATTTTCAAACAAGGAGAGCGGCACCATCGCCCGCTTTTTGATTTCCAAAAGCGGCACTCCGAGATCAAGAGGCTTGCCGTCGACCTCCGCAATTTGTTGCTTCTCAGGAATCTGTACGACCCGGCCATTTGCCTGGAGGTGGATTCGCTTGTCTTTTTCGTTCCACTCGATTTTCACTCCAAGCTGTTCCCCTACGTCACGCAACGGGACGTAGACTGTGTCATCCTTGAGCCTCGCCGGAATCGACGGATAGTAACTCATGCCATTGAGAATAGTCGTGATGTAAGGCTCTAGGCGAGCTGGAAGAAACGGCTTGTCATTGGTTTGGTTGATGTTGGGGACAAAATAGCTGGCTTCTCCTTGCAAAGCCTGTCCCAGTGCCTGATCCAGATGTTCGGCCCCGATGACGCTGCCGTGATAATTTTGTTGGACGCGTTTCAGGAAATTCTTGTACGCTTCGTCTCCAATCTGGCGGCGGAGATTCTCAAACAGCAGCGCACCTTTGGAATACCAGGTCCAATGAAACTCCTCTTCCGTCGCAAATTGCTGCAGTGACTTGCTCAGCCTTCCGTGCGGGTACTTCACTCGCAATTTCTGCAGGTCACGCTCGTACTCCTCCAGAAGCGAAGAGGACGACTGAGAACCGTATCTGCCTTGCAGGTAGTAAGAGACGCTGATCTCCACCAGGCCCTCATCCACCCATCCGTGAACAGACTCCAGCGTCGCTACACTGTTGTACCACCACATATGGGCCACTTCATGCGGCAGCCAGTGATCGATCAGATTGCGTTGATGCATGTCTCGTTTGAATATCGCCATATTGGCGTACTCCATCGCATAGGTCGTACCCGTACTCGTCTCGGCAATCGCGGCATGTGGATAAGGCAAAGGGCCAAACCATTCTGTATACGTCGGAAAAACGGACTCCGCAATGCTTTTGATCCGCTCAATATTGCCCTTGTCCACCGAAGCAATGTCAACCTGCAATCCCGATTCAAACGTAATCGTTTCGATTTGGTATAAAGGACTTCCCACCAGCGCAAAATTGAGCAATTTTTGTCCTTGATAACGGACTTTCTGCCGATTATTGCCCAAATCTTCTGCTGTACCCCGTCCCCATGAGCTGACCCATTGATACCCCTTCGGCGATATGAAAGAGACATCGTAATCGGCGTAATGGTAGACGAAAGGGTCCCCGTAATTGATCCGCAGCGGAGGATTATACCATTCCCCTTGCTGGTTCTGCGCTCCAAGCATCGGATACCAGGTCGTCAATGTCCAAATATCATCCTTGACCCCGTATCTCGTTCCTCTGCGCGGTACTGGATGCTCGAATTCCACCTCGATTTTGCCCCGCTCCACATCCCCGAACGGGTTGCTCAGCTTGATCTGGGAAAGCCCTCGTTCGAAAGGAAGGGACTTGTCCTGATAGCGGACTGCCTTCACACTCATCTTGTTCCAAAGATAATCGTACACGTACAAGAGCAAGCTCTCACTGCGTGGATTGTCAAATTCGATGCTCATCTTCCCCGTGATTTTCGCATCGCTCGGGTGCAATTCCGCCTCAATCGTATAGTGCGGATGCAGGTTCTTGACATAGGAGGGAAGTGGCGGATCGTAAGAAAAGGGATCAACTCCCGCATCCTGCGGTGTTGTAGTTTGTTCACTTGTGAAAAAAGCGACCAAGCTCGGCCAGTATAGAACGACTCCTATCGAACTAAACATGGTAAAAATAGTCAAGCACACCAGCAAGCTGGTTTTATGTATCGATTTCATAACAGCCTCCAGACGCTCGGCTGCAAGCGTTCATTATTCTTTCAAAACGGTCACGACCATTTTGTTCATTGTAGCAAATCTTTGTCAAATTGAGTAGAAATTTGGCATATTCTTCATTTACGGCGTCTCGTACATGACCTCTCCCGTGTGCGTGAGATCATACCCGCCGATGGCTTCCAGTGCATGGCGAAAGGAAGTCGATGACAGGATCTCCCTGATGGTGTGGATCAGCAACTCATTTTCCTTCTTTTTCATGATGACCAGATCGTACCGTTCTTGAATCAGAGGGATAAAATCGACGCCGACCATCAAGGAAGCCTTTTCGATTCCGACTCCGACGTCTGCCTCCAGACGCGCTACTGCCCCCGCGACAGCAAGATGATTCTTTTCTTCCCTATCATAGCCCAAAATTTCTCGACCCGTGATGCGATGCTGACGAAACTTCTCTTCAATTAACGTTCTGGCTCCTGATCCTTTTTCGCGGTTGACCATGATAATCCCGGGCTTTTTCAAATCCTCCCAGCTGCCAAGCTTGCGAGGGTTTCCTTTCTGTACATAGAATCCTGCCCAGCGTGACACCAGGTTGACCATCAGATAGGAATGACCAGAAAGCAAACGGCGAACGTACGGTACATTGTATTCCTCGGTATCGCCGTCGTACAGATGCGTGCTGACGACATCCGCCTCTCCCCGGTACATCGCAATCAAACTGTTGATGCTGCCAACATAGGAACGCAGGGCGCGAATTGAATCCTCCTGCTTCTCCAACTCATTCGCCAGCAGGTCCAAGCTCACGTCTTGACCGCTGATAATGATGTTTCTAGTCATAGTGGGAGGCTGCTCCTGCGGGACGGACGGGGCCAAGTAGGATGGCTGCCTGCTGTATGCCCCCTTCGCCCGGGCTTTATAAGCATCCAGGTCGGCCGCATCGACACGCATCTGTCTGCCTACCCGATAGGCTGGCAGCTCGCCTTTTTTGATCAAGTCGTAGACGGTCAGTTTCGAGATGCGCAGCAGATTGGCGATTTCTTCTGTCGTATAAGATTTGTCTTGCGTCATATCCGGCCTCCGTTCTTGCTTTCTTCTATTCTCGTCCAAGGAAGAAAAATTCGCAATTGATTTTTGGATATGAAATCCTTAAACTAACTATAACCAATTATAACTAAATATAATTAAACATCACATCCGGAGGGAAATGACGTGAAAAAAATCAGTCTGATCCTGACAGCAGCCTGCCTATTTATCTTGGGTGCCTGCTCAGGTCCACAAACATCACCGGAGAAGACGGCGGACAAGCCCCAAGCTGCGAACGAATCCGTCGAGCTGATGGTACTGGCGGCAGCAAGTTTGACAGATGCCCTTAACTCATTGAAAAACTCCTATGAGGAGAGCCACCCCGGGGTAAAGCTTACATACAGCTTTGGCAGTTCCGGCAAGCTGGCCCAACAGATTGAGCAGGGCGCTCCGGCCGATCTGTTTCTCTCGGCAAGCCAAGCTGACATGGACAAGCTCGACGAAAAACAGTTGATTCTGCCGGAAACACGCGTCGATTTTTCCGGCAATTCACTGGTATTGATCACCGCAAAAGAGAACGGAGCAGCGATTACTTCCTTTGAGGAGCTGACTGACTCATCTCTGCAGCATATCGCTGTCGGAGCGCCTGAATCCGTCCCAGCCGGGCGCTATACCAAAGAGGTTCTGGACAACCTCAAGCTTTGGGACAGCCTGTCTGATCGCCTCGTGTTTGGGAGTGATGTACGACAGGTCCTGACGTTCGTCGAATCGGGCAATGCCGAGGTCGGCGTCGTCTACTCCAGTGATGCTGCGACTTCCGAGAAGGTAAAAGTGCTCGCTTACGCGAAAGAAGATTTGCACAAACCGATTGTCTATCCAGGTGCAGTCGTGCGTGACTCTGCTTACGCCGAGGCTGCGAAGCAATTCCTCTCGTACCTGTCGAGCGAGGAAGGAAAGAAAGCCCTGCAGGAATATGGTTTTCGCTAAGAGAGAAAATGTATTCGGAAAGGTGGAGCGCATGGTATGGAAACCAACTTGACGCCATTGCTCTTATCCTTACAGGTTGCCGTGCTTTCCACCTCCATCGTATTTGTGATCGGCATCACGCTTGCCCGTTTTATGACAAGACGTCACTTTTTCGGCAAGCATGTCCTGGAGTCTTTTTTTCTGTTGCCGCTAGTCCTCCCGCCTACAGTCGTCGGTTTCGGTCTTCTGCTCCTGTTTGGGAAAAACGGCTTTCTCGGCAAACTGTTGGATCAGTGGTTTGGAATCACGGTCGTGTTTACCCTGACCGGAGCCGTGATTGCCTCCATCGTCGTCTCCTTTCCTCTGATGTACCAAAGCGCGGTCGCCGCCTTTACCAGTGTAGATCGGCGTCTCGAGGATGCAGCGCGGACCATGGGAGCTTCTGAATGGCGCTTGTTCTGGACAGTCGTTTTTCCACTGGCCTGGCCCGGATTGCTTGCCGGCTTCGTCCTCTCCTTTGCACGGGGCTTGGGAGAGTTTGGCGCGACCCTGATGCTTGCCGGTTATTTGCCCGGCAGGACGGATACAATCCCGGTTGCTATCTATTTCGCTGTGGAATCAGGGCAGATGGAGAAAGCGATGTTTTGGGTCATCATCATCGTCGCTCTCGGGATGAGTACGACGTTATGGCTCAATTGGTGGAGCAGGAGGAATCTGCGCCGCTATGCGAATCAAAAGTAAGGCAGGTGGTCGACATGTTGACGGTCTCTATACAAAAACAGCTTCCTGATTTTCTTCTGGATGTCTGTTTTGCCATACAGGAAGTGATCGTCGTCTTATTCGGTCCCTCCGGCTCCGGGAAGACGACGATTCTCAACAGCATCGCCGGGCTTGTCACGCCAGATGCAGGTATGATACGGCTGGGAGACAACATGTTTTACGAGCAAGGAAAAAAACAGCTCCCTGTACAAAAGAGAAATATCGGCTACGTCTTTCAAGACTACGCCCTTTTTCCCCACATGACCGTCGCCCAAAACATTCGTTACGGGATCAAAGAAGGAAAAGAAGTAGGGCTGGATGAGTTGGTCGCTACTGTAGGCATTGGCCATTTGCTCGACAAGTACCCGCATCAGATCTCCGGAGGGCAAAAACAGCGCGTGGCACTTG